>NZ_JAKMAY010000069.1:0-23008 GCF_022015835.1 Streptomyces sp. ICN903
CGGACAGCCCGTCCGCTCCGGAGAGGGCGCCCCCGCCGGCGCCTTCGGCTCCGGCGCGCGCCCCGAGCCCCGCGCCGGTCAGCAGCCGCCGCAGCGGCGCGACGGAGCCTCCGCGGGCGCGCTGCCCGCCGGGCCGGGAGAGCGGCGCCCCAGCTGGGCCGACGGCCGCGGCGACCAAGGGGCCGGGCGGTACGAGGCCCCCGACGCACCGCGCGGTCACGAAGAGGCGGAGAGCACCTCGGAGTTCGCCCGTCCGGGTGGGCCCGGCGCGTATCCGCAGCAGCCCGCCGGGCCCGGCGAGACCGCCCAACTTCCGCGTGTGGAGCCGCAGGGCGGCCCTCGCGGTCCGCAGGACACCGGTCAGTACCCCCGGCCCCAGGGCCCGCAGGACACCGGCCAGTACGCCTTTCCGGGCGGTCCCCAGGACACCGGTCAGTACCCGGCCCCCCAGGCTCCTCAGGTCCCTCAGACCCCCCAGGGTCAGCAGGGCCCGCAGGACACCGGCCAGTACGCCGTCCCCCGGCAGGGTGCGGGTGCCTCCGGCGCCCGCGAGTCCTCCCCCTACGAACTGCCCGGCAGCAGCCCGGCCGCGACGGGCTCGGACGAGCGCACGCCGATCTTCGAGTCGATGGAGTCGAGCTGGTTCAGCGCCCGGCAGGCCGCCCAGCAGGCTCCCGCGGCCGCTTCGTCGGGCGAGTCCCCGTCGGCGGAGGCGTCCGGTCCGGCATCCCCCCAGCGGCCCGAGCGGCCCGCCCAGCCGGCGCCCCAGCGGCAGCCCGGCGGCGGGTCCGGCGGCGCCGAGGCCGGCGCCGGGTGGCAGGAGACCCCGAACGACGAGCGCTGGCGCCGGGCCGAACAGCTCCGCCAGCCCGCGGCCGGCGGGGTCACCACCTCCGGTCTGCCCCGCCGCGTGCCGCGCGCCAACCTCGTGGCGGGCACCGCGCAGCAGCGGCCGTCCACACCGACCGGCCCGCAGGTCTCGCGTGCGCCCGATGACGTACGCGGCCGGCTGACCAATCTCCGCCGGGGCATCCAGCAGGGCCGGCAGGCCGGAAGCGGCCAGGCCGGCGGCGCCCGCGGCACAGGCCCCACCTACCAGCAGGAGCGTTAGTTGAGTCCGATGAGCCAGGCGGCGCAGAATCTGAACTGGTTGATCACCAACTTCGTGGACAACACCCCGGGGGTGTCGCACACGGTGGTGGTCTCCGCCGACGGCCTCCTTCTGGCCATGTCCGAGGGGTTTCCGCGGGATCGCGCCGATCAGTTGGCGGCGGTCGCGTCGGGGCTGACCTCGCTGACCGCTGGTGCGTCGCGCATCTTCGAGGGGGGTGCGGTGAATCAGACGGTGGTGGAGATGGAGCGGGGGTTCCTCTTCATCATGTCGATCTCCGACGGTTCCTCGCTGGCGGTGCTGGCGCATCCGGAGGCGGACATCGGTCTGGTCGGGTACGAGATGGCCCTGTTGGTGGACCGTGCGGGTACGGTGCTGACGCCGGACCTCCGCGCCGAACTGCAGGGAAGTCTGCTCAACTAGTCCACGCTCCCCCCACACGAGCACTACAGTCCGCATCGTCGACCACATGCCTCGCTCGGAGGAGCCATGACCCCGCCGCCCGCCTCACCCAATCCGTACGGTGGCCTGAACGACCACGCGCCGTACGGCGGTGAGGGCGACCAGCCGCTGGTGCGGCCGTACGCCATGACCGGGGGCCGCACCCGGCCGCGCTACCAGCTCGCCATCGAGGCGCTGGTGAGCACCACCGCAGACCCGGCACAGCTCATGGGCCTGCTTCCGGAGCACCAGCGGATCTGCCACCTGTGCCAGGAGGTCAAGTCGGTGGCGGAGATCTCCGCGCTGCTCGCCATACCCCTGGGAGTGGCCCGTATCCTCGTGGCCGACCTGGCCGAGGCCGGGATGGTGGCCATCCATCAGCCGGGCAGCAGCAGCGAGCCCGGCGGCGCACCGGATGTGACACTGCTCGAAAGGGTGCTCAGTGGACTTCGCAAGCTCTAGCCCGCAGGCCGCCTACGGGGCCTCCTCGCAGCGTGCCACCACCTCCGCGAAGATCGTGGTGGCGGGCGGGTTCGGCGTGGGCAAGACGACCTTCGTGGGCGCCGTGTCGGAGATCAACCCGCTGCGCACCGAAGCCGTGATGACCGCCGCGTCCGCCGGGATCGACGACCTGACGCACACCGGTGGCAAGACCACCACGACGGTGGCGATGGACTTCGGCCGTATCACGCTGGACCAGGACCTGATCCTGTACCTGTTCGGTACGCCGGGCCAGGACCGGTTCTGGTTCATGTGGGACGATCTGGTGCGCGGTGCGATCGGTGCGGTGGTGCTGGTGGACACGCGCCGGCTGGCGGACTGCTTCCCGGCGGTGGACTACTTCGAGAACTCGGGTCTGCCGTTCGTGATCGCGCTGAACGGTTTCGACGGGCATCAGCCGTACACGCCGGACGAGGTGCGTGAGGCGCTGCAGATCGGTCCGGACGCGCCGATCATCACCACGGACGCGCGGCACCGGGCGGAGGCGAAGAGCGCGCTGATCACGCTGGTCGAGCACGCGCTCCTGGCGCGCCTGCGCTGAGCCGGGCACCGGCTCCCGCGCATGCGCACGGTGGCCGCCCGGATCGCTCAAGTCGCCGACGGCGACAGCGGGTTATGGATCAGTAGCCGGGACGGACCGGGCCTCGCGCCCGGTCCGTCCCGGTCTTCATAACGTTTCGACAGAGAATTGCGGGGTGGATGCCACTCGCCGCGAGCGCCTCGCTCCCCAGCGCGCACAGAATTTCGGCCTTTCGTCAACCTGTGGGTCATATGCCCTTTTCCTCCCGGGCGTCCGCGTGTGATTCGCCACTGGTCCAGGTGTTTGGAAAGCTTCTGCCTGCCGTGCTGAAATTCGCTGAACTCAGCAGTAGTTACGGTTTCATCGAAGACGATGGGCTGAAGCCGAGAGGTTTGGTCGAGTGAGGCGAAGCAATCCGAGCTCCCCGCCCGGGGAGCCGCGTGGCAACTTCACGCCGCCGCAGCGCGCCGTGGAGGCGCACTCCGACCTGCCCGGAAACGGTGGGGAGTCGGGCAGCGGCGGCCGTTTCGCGGTGCGCAACTGGCGCGTGGCCACCAGACTGAACGCCATCCTCCTCATCCCCGTGCTCGTCGCCCTGGTCTTCGGCGGCTTCCGTGTGCAGAACTCCCTGGAGACGCTGAACGAGGCGGAGGACGCCAACCGCACCGCGGAACTGGTCCGCGCCGCCGCCGCGTACGGCCATGCCCTGATCGACGAGCGCGACCGCACCGCCGCGCCGCTGCTGCAGGGCAAGACGGAAGACCCGGTGATCGCCGAGGTGCGCGGGGTCACCGACGCCGCGCGCGAGGAGTTCGACCGCCGCGTCGAGCAGATGCCCGACCAGCAGAACCTCAAGCGCCGTCTCGCCGCCTTCAGGCAGGTCGAGCCGGAGCTGGAGGAGCTGCGCCAGGCCGCCTACACCGACCGGCTCAAGGGCGTGGAGACCGAGGAGGGCTACGTCCGGGTCCAGCATCCGCTGATGGAGTTCGCCAACGAACTGGGCCTGGGCACCGGCAACATCACCTCCTACGGCCGTACCGTCTACGCGATCTCGCTCTCCAAGGCCGCCGAGTCCCTGCAGCGCTCGATCGGCACCCACCTGCTGATCAAGCCCGGCCCGGGCGCGGCGGACAAGCAGCGCCAGCTCACCGCCTTCAGCTCCTACGCGTACCTGGAGAACATCGCCGTCGAGGAGTACCGCGGCGGCTCCTCTCCGGAGGACTGGGAGCTGCTGCAGGAGGAGAAGGCCAAGGCGGACGAGGAGGCCCGGGAGCGGCTCGCCGAGGCCGAGGAGGAGGCGGAGGCCGCCGGACGGGACTTCGCCACCCCGCCCGCGACCGACAAGATGATCCAGGCCATCGCCTCCGGGACCTCCCCCCAGAAGCTGCGGGCCGGCGGCGTCACCGCCGAGAACTGGTACACCGCGGCCACCGCCAACTTCAACGCCTACCGCGAGGTGGAGAAGAACCTCACCGACCGGGCTGTGAACGAGACGGCCCAGATCGCCTCGGACGCCAAGCGGGACGCCATCGTCAACTCCGTCATCGTGCTCGCCGCCCTGGTGGTCGCCTTCGTGATCGCCGGAATGATGGCCCGCTCGATGAGCAACAACATGCGCCGGCTGCGCACCGCGGCCTTCGACGTCGCCCAGCAGCGGCTGCCGATGCTGGTGGACCAGCTCTCCCGCACCGACCCGGGCAAGGTCGACACCCGCGTCCAGCCCATCCCGATCAACAGCCGCGACGAGATCGGCGAGGTCGCCCGAGCCTTCGACCAGGTCCACCGCGAGGCCGTCCGGCTCGCCGCCGAGCAGGCGCTGCTGCGGGGGAACGTCAACGCGATCTTCACCAACCTCTCGCGCCGCAACCAGGGCCTCATCGAGGGCCAGCTCGCCCTCATCACGGACCTGGAGAACAACGAGGCCGACCCGGACCAGCTGGAGAACCTCTTCAAGCTGGACCACCTGGCGACCCGTATGCGCCGCAACGGCGAGAACCTGCTGGTCCTCGCGGGCGAGGAGCCCGGCCGCCGCTGGACCCAGCCGGTGCCGCTGGTTGACGTGCTGCGCGCCGCCTCCTCCGAGGTGGAGGACTACGAGCGCATCGAGCTGTCCGGAGTCCCCGAGAGCGAGATCCACGGCGCCGTCGTCACCGACCTGGTGCACCTGCTGGCCGAGCTGCTGGAGAACGCCACCTCGTTCTCCTCGCCGCAGACCAAGGTCAAGGTCACCGCGACCAGGCTGCCCGACGGCCGGGTGATGATCGAGATCCACGACAAGGGCATCGGTCTGACCCCCGAGGACTTCGCCGACATCAACCACAAGCTGGCCAACCCGCCGACGGTGGACGCGGCCATCTCCCAGCGCATGGGACTGTTCGTGGTCGGCCGCCTGTCCCTGCGGCACGGCATCCGCGTCCAGTTGCGCCCCTCCGGCGAGCAGGCGGGCACCACCTCGCTGGTCATGCTCCCGGAGGAGATCACGCACGGCGGTGGCGGCCAGGAGGAGGTCGAGGAGGACTTCACCGTCTCCCGGATCGTCCCGGAGCAGCCGAACGCGGCCCAGCCCGCACCCCAGAACCGCCAGCTGTCCGCCGCCGACCTGGGCTTCGACGACTCCCGTTACGGCTCCCAGGCCGAGGAGCAGGAGAACTCCCCCCAGCTCGACCCGCTCGGGCGCTCGCTGATGCGCGAGGAGCGGCGCGCGGCGCTGGAGTCCCAGCAGCCCCAGCAGCCCCGGTACCAGCAGCAGGAAGGCGGTTACGGCGGCTACGGGGACGAGAACAACACCCACGCCCAGGAGCAGTACGCCCCCCAGGCCCCCCAGCAGGCCTCCTACGACCAGCAGGCCCCCTACGACCCCGGGCAGACCGGTCAGTACGGCTCGCAGGCCGGCTTCCCGGAGGGCGCCGGCTACGGGCAGGAGACGGGATACGGCCAGGGGTACCAGGACGGTTACCAGTCGCAGTACCAGCAGTCCCAGCAGCAGGGCGGCGGGTACGACGGCGGTTACGGCGACGGTTTCGGCCGGCAGCACCAGGGCGAGTACCGACCGGACTACGGGACCGGGTACGGGGAGAACGGCTACGACGCCGGGCAGGAGCCCGTCCGGAATACGGAAGCGGAATCCTTCCCCAGCGCTCCCGAAGACGGCCCGGAACGCGTAGGCTTCGATCGACCGGGTCAGGATTCGGACGCTTCCACCACCGTGACCGGCGCAGGACTCCCGCGCCGGGAGCCGCGGGGGCAGCAGTCCGATGAGGGCTCGGCCCCGCGGTACCAGCCGCAAGCGGAATCCCCGGAAGTGCCCCGGCAGGCGGATCGCTCCGACGATTCCGGCTGGCGCACGGCGAACGACGAGCGCTGGCAGCGGGCGGAGGGGCTCCGCGACCCCAAGGCCGGCGGAGTCACCCCCTCCGGTCTGCCCCGCCGCGTGCCCAAGGCCAACCTGGTCGAGGGCACCGCGGAGCAGACACCCCAGGACGGGGCCCAGGTCTCCCGCAACCCGGAGGACGTCCGAGGCAGGTTGAGCAACCTGCACCGCGGCGTCCGGCGGGGACGCACCGCGGGCGGCTCCGACAACACCCAGAATGACCGACCGGGCTTCGGCCCCGGCAGCACCTACGATCAGGAGCGTTAGTGTGAGCCCGATGAGCCAGGCGGCGCAGAACCTGAACTGGTTGATCACCAACTTCGTGGACAACACCCCGGGGGTGTCGCACACGGTGGTGGTCTCCGCCGACGGCCTCCTTCTGGCCATGTCCGAGGGGTTTCCGCGGGATCGCGCCGATCAGTTGGCGGCGGTCGCGTCGGGGCTGACCTCGCTGACCGCTGGTGCGTCGCGCATCTTCGAGGGGGGTGCGGTGAATCAGACGGTGGTGGAGATGGAGCGGGGGTTCCTCTTCATCATGTCGATCTCCGACGGTTCCTCGCTGGCGGTGCTGGCGCATCCGGAGGCGGACATCGGTCTGGTCGGGTACGAGATGGCCCTGTTGGTGGACCGTGCGGGTACGGTGCTGACGCCGGACCTCCGCGCCGAACTGCAGGGAAGTCTGCTCAACTAGCAATACGGGCCGTGCGTATCGCGTCTCCGCGCCATAAGGTGCGGGGACGCGGTGGGCTAGCGGCACACGAACAAGCCGGCCCCGGTGACGTCAGGCAGTGGAGGAGGAGACGTGGCAACGCCCCCAGGCGGTCCCTACGGCGGTGAGCACCGGTCTCAGCCGCAGCACGACCCGTCCATGAAGCGCTACAACTTCCCCTCCGCCCCGAGCGGTCAGCAGTGGCAGGAGCCCCACTCCCAGCCCGGGCCGCAGGACCACCCCCAGTACCAGCAGCCTCAGCAGCCCCACACTCAGCAGCCTCCTCACCCGGGGCGGGCCGAGGAGCCTCCCAGGCCCCGCCGCTCCCAGCCCGCGGCCGACGGCCGCGGCGGGTCGTCGCCGCTGGTGCGGCCGTACGCCATGACCGGGGGCCGCACCCGGCCGCGCTACCAGCTCGCCATCGAGGCGCTGGTGCACACCACCGCGCAGCCCGCCCGCCTCCAGGGTCAGCTCCCGGAGCACCAGCGGATCTGCCATCTGTGTTACGAGATCAAATCGGTTGCCGAGATCTCCGCACTTCTCTCCATTCCCTTGGGCGTCGCCCGTATCCTCGTGGCCGACCTGGCCGAGGCCGGCCTCGTCGCCATCCATCAGCCGGGCAGCAGCAGCGAGCCCGGCGGCCAGCCAGATGTGACACTGCTCGAAAGGGTGCTCAGTGGACTTCGCAAGCTCTAGCGGTGCAACCCGCTCCACCACCTCCGCGAAGATCGTGGTGGCGGGCGGGTTCGGCGTGGGCAAGACGACCTTCGTGGGCGCCGTGTCGGAGATCAACCCGCTGCGCACCGAAGCCGTGATGACCGCCGCGTCCGCCGGGATCGACGACCTGACGCACACCGCCGACAAGACCACCACGACGGTGGCGATGGACTTCGGCCGTATCACGCTGGACCAGGACCTGATCCTGTACCTGTTCGGTACGCCGGGCCAGGACCGGTTCTGGTTCATGTGGGACGATCTGGTGCGCGGTGCGATCGGTGCGGTGGTGCTGGTGGACACGCGCCGGCTGGCGGACTGCTTCCCGGCGGTGGACTACTTCGAGAACTCGGGTCTGCCGTTCGTGATCGCGCTGAACGGTTTCGACGGGCATCAGCCGTACACGCCGGACGAGGTGCGTGAGGCGCTGCAGATCGGTCCGGACGCGCCGATCATCACCACGGACGCGCGGCACCGGGCGGAGGCGAAGAGCGCGCTGATCACGCTGGTCGAGCACGCGCTCATGGCACGCCTGCGCTGAGCACACCCGCGCTGGGCACGCCCGCGCCGAGCGGACAGGGGATTCTCCTCCCCGCTTCCACCCGCTACCCGCGGGCCACACCTCCACACATGCGCACGGCAGGGCCCCGCACACCGCGAGTGTGCGGGGCTTACCCTTGAGTGTCATCTCCCACCCGCGACCAACGAGGGGCAGCACCACCCGTGCGCATCGCCAGATTCTCCATCGACGGCAACGTCGCGTTCGGAGTCGTGGAAGGGGACGCAGGCAGCAGCGACGGCCTCGTCCTCGACATCATCAAGGGCCACCCCTTCGCCGAGTTCGAGCGCTCGGGCAAGAGGGTCCCCCTGGACAAGGTGCGGCTGCTGCCGCCCGTGCTCCCGAACAAGGTGGTGGCCATCGGCCGCAACTACGCCGAGCACGCGGCGGAGATGGGCGGCGAGGTCCCCGAGGCGCCGGTCGCGTTCTTCAAGCCCTCCACCTCGGTGATCGGCCCCGGCGACCCGATCGTCTACCCGTCCTTCTCCCGTGAGGTGCACCACGAGGCCGAGCTGGCCGTGGTCATCGGCCGGATGTGCAGCCAGGTGCCCCGGGAGCGGGTGGCGGACGTGATCCTCGGCTACACCTGCGCCAACGACGTCACCGCCCGCGACGTCCAGCGCACCGAGTCCCAGTGGGCCCGGGCCAAGGGCTTCGACAGCTCCTGCCCGCTGGGCCCGTGGGTGGTCACCGACGTCGACCCGGCGGACCTGGCCGTCATGTGCACCGTCAACGGCGAGCAGCGGCAGCTCGGCCGCACCGGCCAGATGGTGCGCTCGGTGGAGGATCTGGTCGTCCACATCACCGAGGCGATGACACTGCTCCCCGGGGACGTCATCCTCACCGGCACCCCGGCGGGCGTCGGCCCCATCAACGTCGGCGACGAGGTCGCCGTCACCATCGAAGGCATCGGCACTCTCACCAACAAGGTGATCAAGCGTGGCTAGCGCATCTGACGTACGCGTACGGTTCTGTCCCTCGCCGACCGGCAACCCCCATGTGGGCCTGGTCCGCACCGCCCTGTTCAACTGGGCGTTCGCCCGGCACCACGGCGGCACCCTGGTCTTCCGCATCGAGGACACCGACGCGGCCCGCGACTCCGAGGAGTCCTACGAGCTGCTGCTGGACTCGATGCGCTGGCTGGGCCTGACCTGGGACGAGGGCCCCGAGGTCGGCGGCCCGTACGCCCCTTACCGCCAGTCGCAGCGCATGGACGTCTACGCCGACGTCGCCGGCAAGCTGATGGAGGCCGGCCACGCCTACCGCTGCTACTGCACCGCCGAGGAGCTGGAGGAGCGGCGCGAGGCCGCGCGCAAGGCCGGGAAGCCCTCCGGCTACGACGGCAAGTGCCGCACCCTCACCGAGGAGCAGAAGGCCGCCCACGAGGCCGAGGGCCGCGCCTCCATCGTCCGCTTCCGGATGCCGGACGAGGCGATCACCTTCACCGACCTGGTCCGCGGCGAGCTGACCTTCACCCCGGAGAACGTCACCGACTACGGCATCGTCCGTGCCAACGGCGTCCCGCTGTACACGCTGGTCAATCCGGTCGACGACGCCCTGATGGAGATCACCCACGTCCTGCGCGGCGAGGACCTGCTCTCCTCCACCCCCCGCCAGATCGCGCTGTACCGGGCACTGGCGGAGATCGGCGTCGGCAACGGGAGCACCCCTCGGTTCGGGCACCTGCCGTACGTGATGGGGGAGGGCAACAAGAAGCTTTCCAAGCGCGACCCGCAGTCCTCGCTCAACCTCTACCGCGAGCGCGGCTTCCTCCCCGAGGGCCTGCTCAACTACCTGGCCCTGCTGGGCTGGTCGATCGCCGAGGACCGGGACATCTTCTCGCTGGAGGAGATGGTCGCCGCCTTCGAGATCGGCGACGTCAACGCCAACCCGGCGCGCTTCGACCTCAAGAAGTGCGAGGCCATCAACGCCGTCCACATCCGGGATCTGGACACCAAGGAGTTCATCGCCCGCTGCGAGCCGTGGCTGACCGCCCCGCACGCCCCCTGGGCGCCCGAGAGCTTCGACCGCGCCGCCTTCGAGGCGCTCGCGCCCCTGGCCCAGACCCGTCTCACCGTCCTGTCCGACATCACCGCCAACGTCGACTTCCTCTTCCTGGACGAGCCGGTTCAGGACGAGGCGGCCTGGGCCAAGGCCATGAAGCCCGGCGCGGACGCCCTGCTGCGCACCGCGCGGGCGAAGCTGGCCGAGGCGGAGTGGAACGCCGACGCCCTGAAGGCGGCCGTCCTGGCCGCCGGTGAGGAGCACGGGCTCAAGCTCGGCAAGGCCCAGGCACCGGTCCGCGTCGCCGTCACCGGCCGTACCGTCGGGCTGCCCCTGTTCGAGTCCCTGGAGGTCCTGGGCCGGGAGCGCACCCTGGCCCGCGTGGACGCCGCCCTGACCAGGCTGGAGGCCGCCGCGCAGGCGTGAGCCGCCGAAGAGGGCGTGAAACCTTGTGAGGGAGGCCGGGAGCTCTGCTCCCGGCCTCCCCGGGCTTTTCCGGGGCGAACTCCGTCCGCACCCGCGCGGGCGGAACGCCTCCGCCGCCGGCGACGGGGTCGCAGCGGTCACCATGCGTGCGGGAGCGGTGCGGGCGGCCGGCGTTTCCGGCCGCCGGCGACCCGGCGGGAACTCGTTTTGGAGCACGGGCTTCCATCGGGTAATGTTCTTCCCGTCGCCAGGCGGAACGGGCCGAAAGGCCAAAGACGCAAGGCGGTCACCAGGACAAAAGTTCCGCAAGAGCTTGAGTTCCGGTGGGGTATGGTGTAATTGGCAGCACGACTGATTCTGGTTCAGTTAGTCTAGGTTCGAGTCCTGGTACCCCAGCGCGATCTTCCCAGCAAGATCCAAGCCCCCGTTGTGTAGCGGCCTAGCACGCCGCCCTCTCAAGGCGGTAGCGCCGGTTCGAATCCGGTCGGGGGTACTCGCGGTCCTTCGGGATCGCTGCTGGGGCCCCCGTTGTGTAGCGGCCTAGCACGCCGCCCTCTCAAGGCGGTAGCGCCGGTTCGAATCCGGTCGGGGGTACAAGCAGGACAAGAGGCCCTCCGCTTCGGCGGGGGGCCTCTTGCCGTTTTCCCGCCGGTGTGTCCGCGGCGAGGCGCCTCGCCGCGGACACACCGGCGGGACGTTCAGCCCCCGTTGCGGCGCAGCGCCTCGGTGAGGCGGCCGGCGGCCTCCACGATCGCCTGGGCGTGCATCCGGCCCGGGTGGCGGGTCAGGCGCTCGATCGGTCCCGAGACCGACACCGCCGCCACCACGCGGTTGGACGGGCCGCGCACCGGTGCCGAGACCGAGGCGACACCGGGCTCGCGTTCGCCGATGGACTGGGCCCAGCCGCGCCGCCGCACGCCCGAGAGAGCCGTCGCCGTGAAGCGGGCGCCCTGCAGCCCCCGGTGCAGCCGCTCCGGCTCCTCCCAGGCCATCAGGACCTGGGCCGCCGAGCCGGCCTTCATCGGGAGGGTGGAGCCGACCGGCACGGTGTCCCGCAGTCCGGACAGCCGTTCCGCCGCGGCGACGCAGATCCGCATGTCCCCTTGGCGGCGGTAGAGCTGGGCGCTCTCCCCGGTGATGTCGCGCAGGTGCGTGAGCACCGGGCCCGCCGAGGCGAGCAGCCTGTCCTCGCCCGCGGCGGCGGCCAGCTCGGCCAGGCGCGGACCCAGGATGAAACGGCCCTGCATGTCGCGGGCCACGAAGCGGTGGTGTTCCAGTGCCACCGCGAGCCGGTGCGCCGTGGGACGCGCGAGCCCGGTCGCTCCGACCAGCCCGGCGAGGGTTGCCGGACCGGACTCCAGAGCGCTCAATACCAGAGCCGCCTTGTCGAGTACGCCGACGCCGCTAGAGTTGTCCATGCAACGATATTCGCGTCTCACATTACGAAACGCAAGTTCCTTTTCCCCGGGAACCCGCCAAGCTGGGGTGACAGTCGCCACCCCGCCCTTGCGGAGGCGGCGGCACGGATGTCGAGACGAGGCCGGCAGTGCGGCCGGTCGGAGGGAAAGCGATGGGACGGACACTCGCGGAGAAGGTCTGGGACGACCACGTCGTCCGGCGCGCGGAAGGCGAGCCCGACCTCCTCTTCATCGACCTGCACCTGCTGCACGAGGTCACCAGCCCCCAGGCGTTCGACGGGCTGCGCAAGAACGGGCGCCGGGTGCGGCGCACCGACCTCACCATCGCCACCGAGGACCACAACACCCCCACCCTCGACATCGACAAGCCCATCGCCGACCCCGTCTCGCGCACCCAGCTGGAGACGCTGCGCAAGAACTGCGCGGACTTCGGGGTGCGGCTGCACCCGCTGGGCGACGTCGAGCAGGGCGTCGTCCACGTCGTGGGACCGCAGCTGGGACTGACCCAGCCGGGCATGACGGTGGTCTGCGGCGACAGCCACACCTCCACGCACGGCGCCTTCGGCGCGCTGGCGTTCGGCATCGGCACCAGCCAGGTCGAGCACGTCCTGGCCACCCAGACCCTGCCGATGGCGCCCTTCAGGACCATGGCGGTCACGGTCAACGGCGAGCTGCCCGAGGGTGTGACGGCCAAGGACCTGATCCTGGCGATCATCGCCCGGATCGGCACCGGCGGCGGGCAGGGCTATGTGATCGAGTACCGCGGCGAGGCCATCGAGAAGCTGTCGATGGAGGCGCGGATGACCATCTGCAACATGTCCATCGAGGCAGGCGCCCGCGCGGGCATGATCGCCCCGGACGAGACCACCTTCGCCTACCTCGAGGGGCGCGAGCACGCGCCCAAGGGCGCCGACTGGGACGCGGCCGTGGAGTACTGGCGGACGCTGCGCACCGATGAGGGCGCCGTCTTCGACCACGAGGTGGTCATCGAGGCGTCCGAGCTGGCGCCGTTCGTGACCTGGGGCACCAACCCCGGCCAGGGCGCGCCGCTGAGCGCGAGCGTGCCGGACCCGGCCTCCTTCGCCGACCCCAGCGAGAAGCTGGCCGCCGAGAACGCGCTGAAGTACATGGGCCTGACCGCCGGGCAGCCGCTGCGCGAGATCGCCGTGGACACCGTGTTCGTCGGTTCCTGCACCAACGGCCGCATCGAGGACCTGCGCGCGGCCGCCGCCCTGCTCAAGGGCCGGAAGGTCGCCGACGGGGTGCGGATGCTGGTGGTGCCCGGCTCGGTACGGGTGGCGCTCCAGGCCGTCGAGGAGGGCCTGGACAAGGTGTTCACCGAGGCCGGCGCCGAGTGGCGGCACGCGGGCTGCTCGATGTGCCTGGGCATGAACCCCGACCAGCTCAAGCCCGGTGAGCGCTCCGCGTCCACCTCCAACCGCAACTTCGAGGGCAGGCAGGGCAAGGGCGGCCGTACCCATCTGGTCTCCCCGCAGGTGGCCGCCGCCACCGCGGTCCTGGGTCACCTGGCCTCGCCCGCCGACCTGTCCGACGCAACCGAGCCCGCGGGAGTCTGAGGAAAAGCCATGGAAGCCTTCACCACCCACACCGGCCGCGCCGTCCCGCTGCGCCGCTCCAACGTCGACACCGACCAGATCATCCCCGCGCACTGGCTGAAGAAGGTCACCCGCGACGGCTTCGAGGACGGACTGTTCGAGGCCTGGCGCAAGGACGAGGAGTTCGTGCTCAACCGGCCGGAGCGGCAGGGCGCCACCGTCCTGGTGGCCGGACCCGACTTCGGCACCGGCTCCTCGCGCGAGCACGCCGTCTGGGCGCTGCAGAACTACGGCTTCAAGGCCGTGATCTCCTCCCGCTTCGCCGACATCTTCCGCGGCAACTCGCTGAAGAATGGTCTGCTGACCGTCGTCCTGCCGCAGCCGACCGTGGACGCGCTGTGGGAGCTGACGGAGGCCGACCCCACGGTCGAGATCACCGTCGACCTGGTGGCCCGCAAGGTCACCGCGCCCGGCATCGAGGCGGACTTCGAGCTGGACGAGAACGCCCGCTGGCGGCTGCTGGAGGGGCTGGACGACATCAGCATCACCCTCAGGCACGAGGAGGACATCGCCGCGTACGAGGCGAAGCGCCCCTCCTTCAAACCGCAGACGCTCCCCGTCTGACGGCCTGTACCCCGTACGCCCGCCCGCCGCGGCGGACGCACGCGCGCCCCTCCGAGCGCCCCCGGCTCCACGAGCCGGGGGCGCTCGGGCGTACGGGCGGGCACACGGGGAAGGAGGAGAGACCAAGTTCCTTACCGCTGCGCACAGTTGCCTCACCCGTACGTGTCCGCCCGCGGCGTGTTGGGGCCGGCCGGGGTGACAACTCACCTTCAATGGCACAATCGGTGCATGGACAGCGACGGCCAACTTCCCCTCTACGACCTCGTCGCCGCCCGACTGAAGGAAGCGCACACCATGGTGCGCGCGCTGCAAGTGCCCGACGGCGTACGGGCGGCGCTCGTCCGCAGGCTCCTGGCCGTCACGGCCGCCGCGAAGCACGACCTGGGCGGTGCGGCACGGCGGCTGGACCGGCTGATGGAGGACATCCGGGCCGGCGACGGCCTCTTCCCCGAAGAAGGGGAAGACCGGTGCGCGGACCGAAGTGCGTGATGGTCTATTTCGTTGCGACACAAGGGTGATTCGCACGTTTCGCGTTTGATTTGCGGTAAATATCTGCCTAACGTGCGAAAAAGCTTGGACAGATTCGTTCCGGCAATGCCTCCGAAGGGGAAGACGTGAACAAGGCGCAGCTCGTTGAAGCAATTGCCGACAAGCTCGGCGGACGACAGCAGGCCGCCGACGCGGTCGACGTGGTGCTGGACGCGATCGTCCGTGCGGTCGTCGCCGGCGACCGGGTCTCGGTCACCGGATTCGGCTCGTTCGAGAAGGTGGAGCGCCCGGCCCGCTACGCCCGCAACCCGCAGACCGGCGAGCGCGTCAGGGTCAAGAAGACCTCCGTTCCGCGTTTCCGAGCCGGTCAGGGCTTCAAGGATCTGGTCAGCGGCGCCAAGAAACTCCCCAAGGGCGGCGAGGTGGCCGTGAAGAAGGCCCCCAAGGGCAGCCTCTCGGGCGGGGCCGGCGCCACCACCCGCAAGGCGGCGGCCAAGAAGGCCGCCGCCAAGAAGACGGCGACCAAGGCCGCCCCGGCGAAGAAGACGGCGGCGAAGAAGACCACCGCCAAGAAGACGGCGACCAAGGCCGCCCCGGCGAAGAAGACGGCGGCGAAGAAGACCACCGCCAAGAAGACGACCGGAAAGAAGAGCGCCGGAAAGGCCGTCGCCAAGAAGGCGCCCGCCAAGAAGACCCCCGGCCGCAGGACCTCGGCGCGCAAGAGGGCGGCGACCCGCAGGAAGTGAGTCGCGGAAAGTGGGCCGCGGGAAGTGAGCCGGGCACACGGGCATGCGGTGACCGCGCCGGGCCGGACTCCAGGGGAGTCCGGCCCGCGGTCCGTCCCGGGACCACCGTCCGGCCGGGCCGGGCGCCCGGTTCGTCCGGTGCCGCGTCGGTCGGGGTCTGCCCGGTGGCTAGGCCCCCGGCCTCCGGCCGGGGGAGCGCGTGCCCGGGGCACCACCCGGCCGGAGGCCGGGGGAGGCGGCGAGCGGGGTGAACCCTGACCGACGCGGCGCTAGGCTCGGCGCCATGCAGGCCACCGCGTACACCTACGACCCCGCGACCCGCAGCGGCAGCGTGCTCCTCGACGACGGCACGCCCCTCCCCTTCGACGCCGAGGCGTTCGACGCGGGGGGCCTGCGGCTGCTGCGCCCGGGGCAGCGGGTACGGATCGAGACCGAGACCCTGACCGGCACCGAAACAGGAACCGGCACCGGCGCCGAGGGCGGGCGGCGCCGGATCACGCTGGTGACGCTGCAGACGTTCTGAGCGTGTGCGGACCCACGCCCAGGGCCAGTGCCGCGGCCAGATCCTCGCCGGTGTCCACGTCCCGCCGGACACTGTCCACCCCGGGCAGGGTGATCTCCGCCGCCCCGGAGCGCAGATGACGGGCGCGTGAGGCGCCTCCGAAGGCCGGGGCCAGGGCAGCGCCGCCGGACGCGGCGAGCAGCGTGGTGCCGACCCCGGCGGCGTCGGCCAGGAAGGCCCGGCGGTGCGCCCGCGCCGCCTCCAGCACCCGGGCCAGTTCCCCGGGGCGCAGGGCGGGCAGATCGGCGTTGAGCGCGGCCACCGGAGCGCCGGGACGCTCCAGCCGTACGACCGCCTCGCCGTGCTCCAGCGCGGCGTTCAGACCGGCGCCCGGCGCGTCCGGCACGATCCGCGCCCCCAGAGCGGCCAGTTCCGCCTCCGCGAGCGGATCGTCCGTGACGATCACCACACCCTCCACCGCCGCGCAGGCCAGTGCCGCGGCGACGGTGTCCTGGGCGAAGGCCAGGGCCAGTGCGGGCCGCAGCCCGCTCCCCGCAGCCGGGGCCAGCCTGCTCTTCGCCAGCACCAGGGGTTTGAGGGGCACCACCAGGGTCCAGCCCCGTGCCGCCGCGGTCCTCGCCGCCGTGTCGTCGCGATGCATCGGCACCATTCTCACCCGCCGCCGGAGCCGCCCGGGGCTTTACGGGGTTACGGTGTGCTCGACAGGGCGACGACCCGGGGCGACACTTGTGCGGTTGTTCCCGGCGGCGCGTGTGCCGCAGCAGGCAAGAGGAGATGGTGTCCGGGTGTCCCGCCGCAGAATCGGCTTCTGGTACCGCTTTGCCGCGGTTTTGGCGAAACCGCCCCTGGTGGTGCTGTTCAAGCGGGACTGGCGCGGAATGGAGCATATTCCTCAAGAGGGTGGATTCATCACCGTGGTGAATCACAACTCCTATCTGGACCCGCTCTCCTACGCCCACTACCAGTACAACACCGGCCGCGTCCCCCGTTTCCTGGCCAAGGACTCCCTGTTCAAGGGCGGATTCGTCGGCGCGGTGATGCGCGGCACCGGGCAGATCCCCGTCTACCGCGAGACCGCCGACGCCGTGAGCGCCTTCCGCGCCGCCGTCGAGGCGATCGACAAGGGCGAGTGCGTGGCGTTCTACCCCGAGGGCACCCTCACCCGCGACCCGGACATGTGGCCGATGGAGGGCAAGACCGGTGCCGCCCGCGTCGCCCTGATCACCAGGGCACCCGTCATCCCCGTCGCGCAGTGGGGCGCCAACGAGGCCGTGCCGCCGTACGCGGGGATCAGGAAGATCCGGCTCTTCCCGCGCAGGACGCTGAAGGTGCTGGCCGGGCCGCCCGTCGACCTGTCCCGGTTCTACGACCGCGAACCCACCGCGGAACTGCTGCGCGAGGTCACCGACGTCATCATGGACGCGATCACGCAGCTGCTGGCCGAGGTGCGCGGCGAACCCGCGCCGGCCCAGCGCTACGACCGCCGGGCACTCTCGCGGAGCCGGCGCGGCCCCGCCGCGCACGGCACCGGCGAGAAGCCGGCCGCCGGCCGGAAGACCGCCGGCCGCGCGGCAGCCGAGGGAGAGAGCGCGTGACGCGAGTCGCCGTCTACGGCACCGGATCCTGGGGCACCGCCTTCGCGATGGTGCTCGCCGACGCCGGCTGCGAGGTGACCCTGTGGGGCCGCCGGGCGGAGCTGGCCGATGCGGTCAACACCACCCGCACCAACCCCGACTACCTGCCCGGGGTCGTCCTCCCCGAGGCCGTGCGCGCCACCACCGACCCGGCCGAGGCCGCGGCCGGGGCCCACTTCACGGTGCTGGCCGTGCCCTCCCAGACCCTGCGCGGCAACCTCTCGGCCTGGAAGCCGCTGCTGCCGCCGGACACCGTGCTCGTCTCCCTGATGAAGGGCGTCGAACTCGGCACCGCCAAGCGGATGAGCGAGGTGATCGAGGAGGTCGCCGGGGCCGGCCCGGACCGGATCGCCGTACTGTCCGGCCCCAACCTGGCCCGCGAGATCGCCGAGCGGCAGCCCGCCGCCTCCGTCGTCGCCTGCCGCGACGAGGAGGTGGCCCGCAGACTCCAGGCCGCCTGCCACACCCCGTACTTCCGCCCCTACACCAACACCGATGTCGTCGGCTGCGAACTGGGCGGGGCGGTGAAGAACGTCATCGCGCTGGCCGTCGGCATCGCCGACGGCATGGGCCTGGGCGACAACGCCAAGGCCTCGCTGATCACCCGCGGCCTGGCCGAGACCACCCGGCTCGGCCTGGCCATGGGCGCCGACGCGCACACCTTCGCCGGCCTGGCGGGACTGGGCGACCTGGTCGCCACCTGCTCCTCGCCGCTGTCGCGCAACCACACCTTCGGCACCAACCTCGGCAGGGGCATGACCCTGGCGGAGACCGTCGCGGCGACCAGGCAGACCGCCGAGGGCGTCAAGTCCTGCGAGTCGGTGCTGGACCTGGCCCGGCGGCACGGTGTCGAGATGCCCATCACCGAGACAGTCGTCGACATCGTCCACGACGGCAAGCCGCCGCTGGTCGCCCTCAAGGAACTGATGTCGCGCAGCGCCAAGCCCGAGCGCCGCTGACCGCCCGCCACCGTCACGTCAGGTAATCTCGCCCGGATATGAGCAGCCAGTCCTTCTCCCCAGGCCCCCAGACGCCCCCGCCGCCCGGCCGGCGGCCGCGCGTCGCCGTCGTCTTCGGCGGCCGCAGCTCCGAACACGGGATCTCCGTGGTCACCGCGGGCGCCGTACTGCGCGCCATCGACCGCAACGCCTACGACGTCCTGCCCATCGGCATCACCGCCGACGGCCGCTGGGCGCTGACCGCGGACGACCCCGAGCGCATGGCGATCGCCGACCGCGCCCTGCCGAGCGTGGAGCAGCTCGCCGAGTCCGACACCGGCTCCGTGCTGCTGCCCTTCGAGCCGGACAACCGCGAGGTCGTCTACAGCGAGCCGGGCTCGGTGCCCAAGGTGCTCGGGGAGGTCGATGTCGTCTTCCCCATGCTGCACGGCCCGTACGGAGAGGACGGCACCCTCCAGGGCCTGCTGGACCTGGCCGGGGTGCCCTACGTCGGCTCGGGTGTGCTGGCCTCGGCGGTCGGCATGGACAAGGAGTACATGAAGCGGGTCTTCACCTCCTTCGGGCTGCCCGTCGGGCCCTACACGGTGATCAGGCCGCGCGAGTGGGAGCGGGACGAGAAGGCCGCGCGGAAGAGGATCGTGGACTTCGCGGCCGACCACGGCTGGCCGGTCTTCGTCAAGCCCGCCCGGGCCGGATCCTCCTTCGGCATCACCAAGGTCGAGGACCTGGCGGGCCTGGACGAGGCGATCGCCGAGGCGCGGCGCCACGACCCCAAGATCATCGTCGAGTCGCTGCTGCGCGGCCGTGAGATCGAGTGCGGCGTCCTGGAGTTCGAGGACGGCCCGCGCGCCAGCCTGCCGGCCGAGATCCCGCCGGCCACGGCCCACGACTTCTACGACTTCGAGGCGAAGTACATCGACTCCGCCGAGGGCCTGGTGCCCGCCCCGCTGACCGACGAGCAGACCCGCGAGGTCCGGGAACTGGCGGTGCGCGCCTTCGACGCGGCCTCCTGCGAGGGCCTGGTCCGCGCGGACTTCTTCCTGCTGGACAGCGGCGAGTTCGTCATCAACGAGATCAACACGATGCCCGGCTTCACGCCCATCTCCATGTACCCGCGGATGTGGGAGGCCAGCGGAGTCGGCTACCCGGAGCTGGTCGACCGCCTCATCAGGGCCGCCCTGCGCCGCCCGACCGGCCTGCGCTGACCGGCCCGCACGGATTCGGTCCGCACGGATTCGGCCCGCGCGGATTCGTTCCGGGCCCGCGAGGGGAGCGCGGGCCTCGAACGGGCACGGCGGGACGTCACAGCGGCTTCTCCGGGACCGTCTCCCGTACCGCGTCGGCGAGGTCGACCAGGGCGTTGACCTCGGGCGCGTACGCGTCGGGGACGGTCACCCGGACGAAGACCTCGCGTTCGAGGAGAGTGAACCGGTGGCCGCCGCCTTGCTCCTCCAGCAGCCAGGAGACCCCGTTCACCTCCACCGACTCGGAGGTGGGGTTGTAGTGTTCACTGCCGGGCGTGAGGACCTCGGGCCGCGGCACCCCGCAGCCCAGTTCGATCGCGGGATCGCCCCACACGGCGGCGAACCGCGTCTCGGGCTCGATCTCGCCCCGGGGCTGCCCGTCCACCTCCTCGGGCAGCGCGCCGTACAGCTCGCGGCAGACATCGGCGGCCTCGCCCGTCGGGCTCGGCACGGGCGGACCGGAGCGGTCGCCGCCGGACGGCGTGCAGCCGGCCGCCGCGGCGAGCACGGCGAGCACGACGGCGGGCGTACGGAGGGCGGACGGCAGGGACCGGCGGGACACGGAGCTCACCGGGCGAGCATACGGGGAGCTACAGATGCACGACCGGGCAGGTCAGGGTGCGGGTGATGCCCTCCACGTGCTGGATGCGGGCCACCACCATGCGGCCCAGGTCGTCCACCGTGTCGGCCTCGGCCCGCACGATCACGTCGTAGGGACCGGTCACGTCCTCGGCCCGGACCACTCCCGGAATCGCGCCGACGACCTCGGCGACGGACGACGCCTTGCCGACCTCCGTCTGGATCAGGATGTACGCCTGTACCACGGAACCTCCAGGGCGGCTACGAGGATCATGTGGGAAGAAGGGACGCCACGGTACCGCGTCACCCGTACCGCCGGGGAGACCCGCACCGCGGGCGGGCGCGGCGGTACGGCGGCGCGGGGGGCCGGACCGGCGGCCGCGGCGGTACCGTTCGAGCGCACGGAAGAAGGGGTACGACGATGCTGAGTTCTCCCGGGGGGCAGCCTCCCCCTGGATTCCCTGGGGGCGCCCCCAGGACCCCCGGCCGTACCGTGGGGGAGCTCGGGGAGTTCGGACTGATCCGCGAGCTGACCTCGCGGATCACCCCCACCCCGGCCGTACGGATCGGTCCGGGCGACGACGCGGCCGTGGTCGCCGCGCCCGACCGGCGCGTGGTGGCCAGCACCGATCTGCTGCTGGAGGGGCGGCACTTCCGGCGCGACTGGTCCACCGCCTACGACGTCGGCCGCAAGGCCGCGGCGCAGAACCTGGCCGACATCGCCGCCATGGGAGCCGAACCCACCGCGCTCCTGCTCGGTCTCGTCCTGCCCGCCGAACTCCCCGCCACCTGGCCCACCGAGCTGATGGACGGACTCCACGACGAGTGCCAGGTCGCGGGCGCGGCCGTGGTCGGCGGAGACGTGGTGCGCGGCGAGACCATCACCGTGGCCATCACCGCGCTGGGCGACCTGCACGGACGCGAGCCGGTCACCCGTTCCGGAGCGAGGCCCGGCGACACCGTCGCGGTGACCGGCTGGCTGGGCTGGTCGGCCGCCGGTCACTCGGTGCTCGCCCGCGGGTTCCGCTCGCCGCGGGCCTTCGTCGAGGCCCACCGCCGCCCCGAGCCGCCGTACCACGCGGGCCCGGCGGCGGCGGAGCTGGGCGCGACGGCGATGACGGACGTCAGCGACGGGCTCATCGCCGACCTCGGGCACATCGCCGAGGCCAGCAAGGTCCGTATCGACATCCGCTCGTCGGCCCTCGACGTCCCCGTCCAGATGTCCGACATCGGGCAGGCGGTGGGCATCGACCCGCTGCAGTGGGTCCTCACCGGGGGCGAGGACCACGCGATCGTCGCCACCTTCCCCGCCGACGCCAAACTCCCCGCCCGCTGGCGCCGTATCGGCGAGGTTCTGCACCCCTCCGCCGCGCCGCAGGTCACGGTGGACGGCGCCCCGTGGGACCGGGCGGGCGGCTGGGATCACTTCGGCGACTGACCCGCCGGCGCCGCCGCTCTCGCGGGCCTGGCCGCCCGCC
This sequence comes from Streptomyces sp. ICN903, assembly GCF_022015835.1. NCBI lineage: Bacteria > Bacillati > Actinomycetota > Actinomycetes > Kitasatosporales > Streptomycetaceae > Streptomyces > Streptomyces sp. ICN903. The sequence goes on from NZ_JAKMAY010000069.1 coordinate 21,606, forward strand.
GAGGGGGCTGCCCGATCGACGGTCGCTGTGAACACGGGCGGGAGTCACCCGACGGAAGGGCACCAGGGCGGGGCGGCTTAGGCTGCGGGGCATGCGTACACCACCACCGCGCGTCCTCACCGTCGCCGGGTCCGACTCCGGCGGCGGAGCGGGCATCCAGGCCGACCTGAAGACCATGCTCGCGCTCGGCACCCACGGGATGAGCGTGCTCACCGCCGTCACCGCGCAGAACTCCCTGGGCGTGCAGGGCGCCTGGGAACTGCCGGCCGAGGCGGTGCGGCAGCAGTTCCGCAGCGTCGTGGACGACATCGGGGTGCAGGCGGTCAAGACCGGCATGCTGGCCACCGCCGAGCTGGTCGCGACGGTCGCCGGCCTCCTGGACGGCCTCGCCGCGCCCGTGGTCGTCGATCCCGTCGGGGTCTCCAAGCACGGCGACCCGCTGCTGGCCGCCGAGGCGCTGGAGACGGTGCGCGCCGCACTGCTGCCCAGGGCCACCGTCGCCACCCCCAACCTGGACGAGGTCGCACAGCTCACCGGCGTACGGGTGGAGCGCGAGGCCGATCTGCCGCGTGCGGCGGAGGCGGTGCTGGCATACGGGCCGCGGTGGGCGCTGATCAAGGGCGGCCACCTCAAGGACGGTGCGGACGCGGTGGACCTGCTCACCGACGGCACCACCGAGCACTGGCTGCGCGCTCCCCGCCACGACAACCGCCACACCCACGGAACCGGCTGCACCCTGGCCGCCGCGATCGCCGCACGGCTGGCGAAGGGGCGCCCGGTCCCGGAGGCGGTCGCCGATGCCAAGGAGTACGTGACGGGCGCCATCGCCGCGGGCTTCGCGCTGGGCGGCGGCATCGGCCCGGTGGACCACGGCTGGCGGCTGGAGGAGGAGGCCCCGGAAAGGGAGTCCTGAGCGGCCGTTTCGGCCGGCCGCACGGCGGCGCCGGGAGGCGGCGACGCAGGAAGGCCGGTCCACCTGAGGTGGACCGGCCTTCCCGCGTAACCGGCAAAGTGGCCGCGCTGGGCGTTGCGTCAGCGCGAGACCGGATCACCCCCGCCGCACGGCGGGGGAGAGGTCATGCGTTCAGCGCGAGACCTTGCCGGCCTTGATGCACGAGGTGCAGACGTTGAGCCGCTTCGGCGTCCGACCGACCATCGCACGCACCCGCTGGATGTTGGGGTTCCAACGGCGGGACGTACGGCGGTGCGAGTGCGAGATGTTGTTGCCGAAGCCCGGCCCCTTGCCGCAGACGTCGCAGTTGGCAGCCACGGGTCACTCCAAAGACTTCAGATGCACTTACAGTGAAATCCCGGCGTCGGCAGGATCAGAGGATGACCGGCACTGCCAGGGAATTGGGTAGAGCCCGAGCGGGTCGGGCAACCGGGGAAGCATACCTCGCCCC
>NZ_JAKMAY010000007.1:0-43683 GCF_022015835.1 Streptomyces sp. ICN903
CCATGCCCCGCCCAGCTCCTCGTCCGGCATGCCCTCGCCCGTCCACCGTCCCAATCTAGTCCCCGGCGAACGCAGTTGGCCGTCGTACGCAACCGGCCATGTCCACCGCGGCCAACACGACACGGACACTTCTCCGCGGCGGTGCATGTCGACGGCCCCTCCCCCGCCCTAGCCTGCGAGAAACCACACCCATGAACACCCCTTCGCACCGATGAGCCCGAGGAGTCTGCCATGACCGAACTGTCCAAAGGTCCCGCTCTCCCCCAGGAGCGCCGCGTCGTCACCGCGATCCCCGGACCGAAGTCGCAGGAGCTGGCGGCCCGCAAGCAGGCGGCCGTGGCGGCGGGCGTGGGGGCGGTCATGCCCGTGTTCGCCGCCCGCGCCGGGGGCGGTGTCCTGGAGGACGTCGACGGCAACTCCTTCATCGACCTGGGCTCCGGCATCGCCGTGACCTCGGTCGGCAACAGCGCCGAGGCCGTGGTGCGCCGCGCCGCCGCCCAGCTGGAGCTGTTCACGCACACCTGCGTGATGGTGACCCCCTACGAGGGCTACGTGGAGGTCTGCGAGGAGCTGGCGAAGCTCACCCCCGGCGACCACGCCAAGCGGTCGGCGCTGTTCAACTCCGGCGCCGAGGCGGTCGAGAACGCCGTGAAGATCGCCCGCTCGTACACCGGGCGCCAGGCCGTCGTCGTCTTCGACCACGGCTACCACGGCCGCACCAACCTCACCATGGCGCTGACCGCGAAGAACATGCCCTACAAGCAGGGCTTCGGCCCGTTCGCGCCCGAGGTCTACCGGGTGCCGGTCGCCTACCCCTTCCGCTGGCCCACCGGCCCGGACAACTGCGCCGAGGAGGCCGCGGCCCAGGCGATCGACCAGATCTCCAAGCAGGTCGGGGCGCAGAACGTGGCCGCGATCGTCATCGAGCCGCTGCTGGGCGAGGGCGGGTTCATCGAGCCCGCCAAGGGCTTCCTGCCGCGCATCGCCGAGTTCGCCCGCGACAACGGCATCGTCTTCGTCGCGGACGAGATCCAGTCCGGCTTCTGCCGCACCGGCCAGTGGTTCGCCTGCGAGGACGAGGGGATCGTCCCGGACCTGATCACCACCGCCAAGGGCATCGCAGGCGGCCTGCCGCTGGCCGCCGTCACCGGCCGTGCCGAGATCATGGACGCCGTGCACTCCGGCGGCCTCGGCGGCACCTACGGCGGCAACCCGGTGGCCTGCGCCGCAGCCCTGGGCGCGATCGAGACGATGCGCGAGCTGGACCTGAACGCGAAGGCCCGCCGCATCGAGGAGATCATGAAGCCCCGGCTGGAGAAGATGGCCCAGCAGCACGGCGTGATCGGCGAGGTCCGCGGCCGGGGTGCGATGATCGCCGTCGAACTGGTGAAGCCCGGCACCAAGGAGCCCGACCCCGAGGCCACCGCCGCCGTGGCCAGGCACTGCCATCAGGCGGGCGTGCTGGTGCTGACCACCGGCACCTACGGCAACGTGGTCCGCTTCCTGCCTCCGCTGGTCATCGGGGAGGATCTGCTGAACGAGGGCCTGGACGTCGTCGAGGAGGCCCTGGCGAGCCTGGGATGACCCCCGGGGCGATCGTCCCGGAATGAGGAGCTGCGTGAAGAACGTGTGCGAGGGCCATGGCCTTGCGGTGACACGCCTGTCCGCCGCCCGCCGCCTGCCGTACGGTCTTCCTCGGAAGAACGCGGTGTCCCGCCTGCGGGCCTCCGCGGACGGTACCGAGCCGGTGATTCCCCTCATCCGGCCCGGCTGTGCCCTCGCGCACACTCCTCACCGATCGGACGGCCGCCCGCCCCACACCCCCCGGGGCGAGCGGTGACCGGTCGCCACGGCGGCCCCGGAACCCTCCCCCCTGTTCCGGGGCCGCCGTTCCCCGGCCGCGTCCGCTCCCGGCCGTGCTCCTGACGGTGCTTTCGGCGGTGGTCCTCCCCCTGCTGCTCTTCGCCGCGGTCACCTGGCAGGTGACCGCCGACGGGCCGCTGGCGGAGGAGGACGAGCGGCTGGCGCGCCGGATGCGCGAGGACGCCCCGCCGGCCGCTCTCGCCGAGTTCCTCGCCGACCTGGGCAACATCGAGGTCGCGCTGCCCGTCCTGGCCGCCGCGCTGGCGTACGTGTGGACGCGCGGGCGCCGGCGCCGCCCGCCGCCGGCGGTCCTGGCGGCCGCCGCGGCGATGGCCGCCGTACCGGCTCTGGTGGCGCCGCTGAAGGCGCTGACCGGCCGGCCCGGCCCGCTCGGCGGCACCGGCTACTTCCCCTCCGGCCACGCGGCGACGGCCGTGGTCGCCTACGGCGCCGCCGCACTGCTGCTGGCCAGCGTCCGCGCGCGGCCGCGGTGGGCCCGGTCGGTCCGGTGGGCGCTGCCCGCGGCGGCCGCGCTGTTGTGCGCCGCCGTGGGCGCGGGGCTGGTGTGGCGCGGGTACCACTGGCCGCTGGACGTGCTGGGCAGCTGGTGTCTGGGCGTGCCGCTGCTGGCGGCCGTCCTCGCCGCCTCCGGCGGGTCCGGGCGGTCCGGGAGGCCCGGACAGGGCCGCCCGGACCCGCCGGGTGGCTGCTAGACCGCCCCGGCCGGCGGGCCGTACCCGCCGGAGGCGGGCGCCCGGTCCACCACCTGGGTGTGGTTGGTGTCCTCGTGCCACTCCTCCTCCGCCGGTTCGAACCGGTCGATGTTGAGGATGAACCAGGCTCCCAGCGCGATGATCGCGGCCGAGGCCGCGAAGGAGACCGCCCCGAGAACGAGCCCGGCCGTCGCCTGTCCGCTGCCGTACGCCTGGCCCCGCTTGACCCTGCGGCGCGCCGCGACGCCCAGGCCGATGGCGACAGGGGCGGTGACGACGGCCAGGACCGCGCCGTAGAAAGTCGTCACCAGCACCATGCTGACGATGCCGAGGACCATCGCCGCGGTGCAGATGCCGCTGGTCTGCGGTGGCGGCGGGGGCGGCACCCAGCCGGGCACCGGGCCCGCCGGCCCGTACCCGTGGCCGGGCTGGGGCGCGGCCCCCGGCCACGGACCGCCGTACGCGTGCCCCTGCCCGGGCCACTGCCCGTACCCCTGTCCGGGCGGCTGCGGCGGCTGCGGCTGCTGCGGCTGTCCGGTCGGCGGCACGAACGCCGTCACGGTCGGCTGGCCGGACGGCGGCGCGCCGGCCTCCTGTCCGCCGGCCTTGCCCAGCGGTACGCCCTCCCCCGGGCCCGGGTTCTCCGGCATGTCCCCTCCTCGTCGGGTGTCGGGCCATCGTAGGCGTGTGTGCGCCGTGCCCGGCTCCCGCCTACCATGGCCGCGCTCTCGTCCATCTGGAGGAATCTTGTCCAGCCCCGGCAGCGGCGGTCTGTCCGCGTTCATCGCAGGCCTTCCCAAGGCCGAACTCCACGTCCACCACGTCGGATCGGCCTCCCCCCGCATCGTGGCCGAGCTGGCCGCCCGGCACCCGAACTCCGCCGTCCCGGCCGACGAGGACGCGCTCGCGGAGTTCTTCACCTTCAGTGACTTCGCCCACTTCATCGAGGTCTACCTGTCCGTGGTGGACCTGGTCCGCGACGCCGAGGACGTCCGGCTGCTGACCTACGAGGTCGCCCGGGACATGTCCCGCCAGAACATCCGTTACGCCGAGCTGACCGTCACCCCCTACAGCTCGACGCGGCGCGGCATACCCGAGCGCGCCTTCATGGAGGCCATCGAGGACGCCCGCCGGGCCGCGGCCGCCGAGCTGGGCGTCACCCTGCGGTGGTGCTTCGACATCCCCGGCGAGGCGGGTCTGGAGGCGGCCGAGGAGACCGCCCGGCTGGCCTGCGAGCTGCGCCCCGAGGGCCTGGTCTCCTTCGGGCTGGGCGGTCCGGAGGTGGGGGTGCCGCGCCCGCAGTTCAAGCCGTACTTCGACCGCGCGATCGCCGAGGGGCTGCACAGCGTCCCGCACGCGGGCGAGACCACCGGGCCGCGGACCGTCTGGGACGCCCTGGACTCCCTGCGCGCCGAGCGCATCGGGCACGGCACCAGCTCCGTGCGCGACCCGGAACTGCTGGCCCACCTGGCCGAGCACCGCATCCCGCTGGAGGTCTGCCCGACCTCCAACATCGCCACCCGCGCCGTGGCGTCGCTGGACGAGCATCCGATCGCGGAGATGGTCAAGGCGGGGGTGCTGGTCACCGTCAACAGCGACGACCCGCCGATGTTCGGCACCGACCTGTGCACCGAGTACGAGATCGCCGCCCGGCTGCTGGGGCTGGACGCGGCCGGGGTGGCCGAGCTGGCGAAGAACGCCGTGGCGGCCTCGTTCGCGCCCGCGCAGGTCAAGTCGTCCCTGTCCGCCGAGATCGACGCGTACCTGGCCTCCTGGCGGGGCTGACCGGCGCCCGGCCCGGACGGGCCCGGCGGCGGCTGCGTCCGGCCGCCGGGCCCGCGCCTCAGCCGATCGGCTCGCGCGCCTCGTCGCGGATGGCGCCGACCCGCTCGGCGAAGGCGTCGAGGTCCACGTCCCCGGGGTCCGTGCCGACGGTGCCGAAACCGCTGTCCACGACGGTGCCCACCGTGCCGCGGTTGCCCCGGGCGCAGGCCGGGAGGGCGGTCCGCGCGCCCTTCCCGGTCTCGGCCGACACCTCGCACATCAGCGGCTCGTCCGAGCCGGCCGGGGTGATCTCCCGGCGCGGCACGGCGAGTTCGGTGGAGGGGTCCTCCTCCACGCCGTCGAGCAGACCGTTCCTCGCCCGCGCTGCCCCGCCGCGGCGGCGGCCCCGCCAGGAGGCCGGACCGCGCGGCCGCACCGTGCCCGCTCCCCCGTTCGGTCGCCCCACGTAACCAGCCGGCTACGCGCGTCCTCCGTGCGGACGAACGCACCGGCCCCCACGCCCGGGAGAGGGCGTGGGGGCCGGGCGGCGTGCTGTGGGGCCGGGCGCGCGGGCGCCTCAGAGGGCCGTCATCACGTGCTTGACGCGGGTGTAGTCCTCCAGGCCGTACGCGGAGAGGTCCTTGCCGTAGCCGGACTTCTTGAAGCCGCCGTGCGGCATCTCGGCGACCAGCGGGATGTGGGTGTTGATCCACACGCAGCCGAAGTCCAGCGCCCTGGACATCCGCATCGCACGGGCGTGGTCCTTGGTCCACACCGAGGACGCCAGGGCGTACTCGACGTCGTTGGCGTGGCGCACGGCCTCGGCCTCGTCGGCGAACTTCTGGACGGTGATGACCGGGCCGAAGACCTCGTTCTGGACGATCTCGTCGTCCTGCCGCAGGCCGGAGACCACCGTCGGGGCGAAGAAGTAGCCCTTGTCGCCGACGCGGTGGCCGCCGGTCTCGACCTTGGCGTGGTCGGGCAGGCGCTCGATGAAGCCGGTGACCTTCTCCAGGTGGGTGGGGTTGTTCAGGGGGCCGTAGAAGCAGTCCTCGTCGCCGAGGTCGCCGGTCCTGACCTCGGCGGCGGCCTTGGTGAGGGCCGCGACGAACTCGTCGTGGACCGACTCGTGGACCAGTACGCGGGTGGCCGCGGTGCAGTCCTGTCCGGCGTTGAAGAAGCCGCCGTCGCGGATGCCCTCGACGGCGGCCGGGATGTCGGCGTCCTCGAAGACCACGCAGGGGGCCTTGCCGCCCAGCTCCAGGTGGACCCGCTTGACGTCCCTGGCCGCGCTGCCGGCCACCTCCATGCCCGCGCGGACCGAGCCGGTGATGGAGGCCATCGCCGGGACGCGGTGCTCGACCATCAGCCGGCCGGTGTCGCGGTCGCCGCAGACGACGTTGAAGATCCCGGCGGGCAGGTCCAGCTCCTTCAGCACCCCGCCGATGATCTCGGCGAGCAGGACGGTGGAGGCCGGGGTGGTGTCCGAGGGCTTGAGGACGACGGTGTTGCCCGCGGCCAGCGCCGGAGCGAACTTCCACACGGCCATCATCATCGGGTAGTTCCACGGCGCGACCTGGGCGCAGACGCCGACCGGCTCGCGCCGCACGAAGGAGGTCATGCCCTCCATGTACTCGCCGGCGGACTTGCCCTCCAGCAGACGGGCGGCCCCGGCGAAGAAGCGGATCTGGTCGAGCATCATCGGCAGTTCCTCCTGCCGGGTCAGCTCCAGCGGCTTGCCGGTGTTCTCGCACTCGGCCGCCAGCAGTTCGTCGGCGCGCCGCTCGATCGCGTCGGCGATCTTGAGTACGGCGGTCTGGCGGGTGCCGGGGGTGGCGTCGCGCCAGGCGGGGAAGGCGGCCTCGGCCGCTGCCATGGCGGCGTCGACGTCGGCGGCGGCGGACAGCGGCGCCGTCGCGTACACCTCACCGGTCGCCGGGTTGACGACCTCGGTGGTGCGCCCGTCGGCGGCGTCCCGGAACTCCCCGTCGATGTGGTTGCGCAGCCGACGCAGTTCGGTGCCCATCTTCGCGCACTCCTGCTCTGTTGTCCGATGAGTAGGACACCCACCCTAACCATCGAAGAACGTGTTGGACACACCCACCTGCCCGGGATTTCTTCCGCTCCGGACACCCGAATGGCGGAAATACTGGAGGAGGGCTTCTCGAAGGACCATTCGGAGGAAACTGGACGGTTCCCGCGCCCGCCGCCGTCCCGGCCGCGGCCGCGGTCCGTACCGTGCCAGTGACCGATCCCCCCTGGCGCTCGTTGTACCCCGTCAGGGAGGAGGCACGACCCGAAGGCGAGGAGCGGAGGCGCCCGTCATGGTGGCTGCACCCGAGGACCTGCTCTGGGCACGTGGGCTGCACCACGAGCACGAGGGCTCGCCCGCGTTGCTGGACGTGTGCGTCGGGGTCCGCGAGGGCGAGGTCCTGTCCGTCACCGGACCGCGCGGCTGCGGCAAGTCCACACTGCTGGGCTGCCTGTCGGGACGGCTGGTGCCGGCGCGGGGCGAGGTGTGGTTCGACGACGTCCCCCTGCACACCCTTCCCGCACCCGCCCGCGAGCGGCTGCGCCGTGACCGCTTCGGCTGGGTCGGCAGCGAACCGCACCTTTTGCCGGAGCTGACGGTGTGGGAGAACGCCGCGCTGCCGCTGCTGCTGTCGGGCGCCGGGCGGCGCCGGGCCCGCCGCACGGCGTGCGAGTGGCTGGAGCGGCTGGACGTCGGGTACTGCGCCCGCAGCCGGCCGGGCGCGCTGATGCAGGCACAGCGGCAGCGGGTGGCCATCGCCCGCGCGCTGGCACACTCCCCCGCGGTGGTCTTCGCCGACGAGCCGACCGCACCGCTGCACCAGGCGGACCGCGCCCAGGTGCTGCGCACCCTGACCACCGCGGCCCGCTCGCACGGGATCACGGTGGTGCTGGCCAGCCACGACGCCAGAGTGGCGGGCGTGGCGGACCGCGCGGTCACACTCGTGGACGGCCGCCGGGTCGGCGCCGACGCCCCGCCGCCCACGGACGCACCCGTGCGGCCCGGTCCGGAGGGCAGGGCAGCGTGCTCGCTCTCCGCCTAGTACGTACCTCCCACCCCTCGGCGCTGGTACGGCGGGCGCTGGTCGCCTGCACCGCCGGAGCCGTGGGGTTCCTGCTGCTGAGCGCGCTGGGCCACGCCGTCGCCCACCCCGAGCGGCCCGGCGCTGCGGCGGCCCGGCTGCTGTGGTGCGCGGTGCCGCTGGCCGCCTGTACGCATCTGGCCGTCACCGCCGTCCGCAGCGACCCGGGCGTACGTCCCCGGGCCGGACTGGACGTGGTCGGGGTGGGGTCCGCGCGGCTGCCGCTGCTGGCGGCGCTCACCACGGGCCTGTACTGCGCGCTGGGGTGCGCGCTGGCCCTGCCGGTCTTCCTCCATCTGCGCGGCGGGCTCGCCGGTGTGCTCGGCGGCACGTCCGGCGGGGCGCTCGAAGGGATGCCGCTGGCCGGGTCGGCGGGCGAACTGCTGGGCGCCGGGCATCCGCTGCCGCGTGCCGCGGCGCTGACCCTGCTGGCCGTGCCGCCGCTGGCCGCCGCCGGGGCGAGCGCGGCGGCCGCGCGGATGCGGGTGGCGCCCCGCGACCACCTGGCGGAGCCACTCGCCGTCCTCCCCCACCGGCCGCCACCGGTCCCCGCCGGGCTGCCCTGGGGCGTGGCGGTCACCGCGGCCGGCCTGGCCCTGGAGGCCTACGCCGCCGAGCGGTTCATCGCCTCCGCCGGCCCCCGGGCACCGCTGCCGGGCCAGCCGGACGCTCTGGGGCCGGGGATCGTGGCCGGCTGGCTGCTGATCGCCGCGGGGCTGGTGCTGGCCGGTCCGGGCCTGGTCCATCTGTGCGGGCTGCTGCTGGCGGTCGGCCGGCCGGGAGTGCTGCGGCTGCTGGCGGGCCGGGTGCTGCGTGAGGAGGCGCCGCGCGTGGGCCACCCGGCGGGGGTGCTGTGCGCTGTGACGGCGGGGGTGCTGACGGCGGTCCGGCTGCACGGGCCGGGTGCGGTCCTCGGCGGCGGGGCGCCGGCCGTGGGGCCGCTGGCCGCGCTGGGCGCGGTGGTGGTCGTGGTGTGCGCGGTGGCGGGCGCGCTGAGCGCGGCGTCGGAGTTCCGTACGGCCCGCGCTCCCGCCAACGACGGGCTGCGGCGGCTGGGCGTGCCGCACCGGCTGCTGCGCGCCGCCGCCGCGCTGCGGGTGGCGGCCCTGCTGGGCGTGCTGGGGTCGGCTGCCTGGCTGGTGGCGGAGCTGGCCTCGATGCCGCTGGTGCGGTGAGGGCGGGCCTCCCGTACCGCACCGTCCGTTCCTCTTCCCCGAACCTCCGTTCCCCGCTCGCGCTCACCGCGCGGGCAGGACGACCACCTCGGCCGCGTCGAAGACGGCGTACACGGCGGTACCCGGGTCGGGCGCCGTGTGCAGTGGGCAGGACGCCTCCAGCGCGGGGCCGTGCTCGGGTGCGAGCAGCAGGGAGATCTCCGAGGAACCGCCGCCGCGCAGGGTGCGGGCGGTGACGGTGCACGGCAGTCCCTCACCGGGGTCAGCGAGCCGTACTCCGGCGGGGCGCACCAGCACGGTGCACGGCCCCTCCGGCGCGCCGGGCGGTACGGGCACCGCGCCCCAGGGGGTGTCCGCGCTCCGCCCCCGCACGACCGCGGCGGCGAGGTTGGTGAAGCCCAGGAATCGGGCGACGGACTCCGAGGCGGGGCGGAGCCACACGTCCACCGGGCTGCCGGTCTGGGCGATCCTCCCGGCCTCCATCACCACCACCCGGTCGGCGAGCGCGAACGCCTCGCCCTGGTCGTGGGTGACGGCCAGCACGGTGGTGCCCAGGCGGCGGAAGAGCTGCCGCAGCTCCACCACGAGCCGCTCGCGCAGGGAACGGTCGAGCTGGCCCAGCGGCTCGTCCAGCATCAGCAGGCCGGGGCGGGGCGCGAGCGCGCGGGCGAGCGCGACGCGCTGCTGCTCGCCGCCGGAGAGGGCGGACACGGGCCGCTCCTGCGCCCCGGGCAGGCCGACCATTTGCAGCAGTTCGGCCACCCGCCCCTGGATCTCTCCGCGCGGTTCGCCGCGCATGCGCGGGCCGAAGGCGACGTTGCCGCCGACATCACGGGTGGGGAAGAGCTGGTGGTCCTGGAACATCAGGCCCACCCCGCGCCGGTGCGGGGCCGTGCCCCGCTGGTCGCGGCCGGCGAGCAGCACCCGTCCGGAGTCCGGCTCCGTCAGTCCGGCGACGGTCCGCAGCAGGGTGGACTTGCCGCTGCCGGAGGGGCCGAGCACGCAGACGATCTCGTGCTCGGCGACGTCGAGGTCGACGGCGTCCAGGGCGGTGCGCTCACCGAAGCGCACGGTGACGCCGTCCAGTCGCAGCGAGGCCATCCCTACAGCTCCCCCGATCGGTCGGTGCGGACGCCCTCCAGCGCCAGCAGGGTCGCCGCGCACAGCAGCATCAGGATCGTGCTGAGCGCCATGGCCTGGCCGTAGCTGGCCTCTCCGGCCCGGCCCAACAGGCGGGCGACGGCGACGGGCAGGGTGGGGGCGTCGGCGCGGGCGATGAAGACGGTGGCGCCGAACTCGCCCAGGGAGACGGCGAAGGCGAAGCCCGCGGCGACCAGCAGCGCCCGCCGCACCAGCGGCAGGTCGACCTCGCGCCACACGCGCGGCGGCGAGGCGCCCAGCACCGCGGCGGCCTCGCGCAGCCGGGTGTCCACGGCCCGCAGGACCGGCAGCAGGGTGCGCACCACGAACGGGATGCCGACCAGGGCCTGGGCGAGCGGGACCAGGATCCACGACGAGCGCAGGTCCAGCGGAGGGGCGTCCAGGGCGATGAGGAACCCGAAGCCGACGGTGACCGCCGAGGTGCCCAGCGGGAGCATCAGCAGCGCGTCCAGGCCGCGCAGCAGCCGCCCGGCCCGGCCTCCCGGGCCGCGCAGGGTGAGGGCTACCGCGGCCGGGACGCCGACGGCCAGGGCGACGGCGGTTGCGGTGGCCGCGTAGGCCAGGGAGTTGCCGACCGCCTCCAGCGGGGCGACGGTGAAGGTGCCGCCGGCCGCTTCGGCCGACCCCAGGGCGCGGTAGTGGTGCAGCCCGTAGCCGTCGGGGCCGCTCAGGGAGCGTTCGGCGAGCACGGCGAGCGGGGCCAGGAGCAGGACGGCGATCTGGATCAGTACCCCGGCCAGCAGCGCCCGCTGTCCGGCCCCGCGGGGGCGGCGGGCGGTGCGGGCGGCGTCGACCAGGCCCAGCGCCGTCCTGCGGCGGCGGACGGTGCGCGAGTGGAAGGCCATCAGGGCGGCGACCGCGGCGAACTGCAGCAGCGTCAGGACCGCTGCGGTGGGCAGGTCCAGCAGCTGGGCGGTCTGCCGGTAGATCTCCACCTCCAGGGTGGCGTAGCGGGGGCCGCCGAGGATCTGGACGACTCCGAAGGAGGTGAAGGTGAACAGGAAGACCATCAGCGCGGCCGCGGCCACCGACGGGACGAGCGCGGGGAGGGTCACGGTGCGCCAGGCGGTCCACCGGCTCGCGCCGAGCACCCGCGCGGCCTCCTCCTGCCGGGGGTCGAGCTGCGCCCACAGACCGCCGACGATCCGCACGACCACCGCGTAGTTGAAGAAGACGTGGGCCAGCAGGATGGCGGTGACGCCGGTGTCCAGCCGCACCCCCCACCACTGGTCCAGCAGTCCGCCCCGGCCGAGCAGGGCCAGGAAGGCGGAACCGACGACGACGGTGGGCAGCACGAACGGCACGGTGACCGCCGCCCGCAGCATCCGCCTGCCGGGGAAGTCCAGGCGCGCGAGCACGTACGCGCCGGGCAGCGCCAGCAGCAGGGTGAGCACGGTGGAGGCCGCCGCCTGCCACAGCGTGAACCACACCACGCCGGTGATGTCGGGGTCGGTGAGGACGGCGGCGATCCGGTCCGGGCGCCACCGCCCGCCGTCGTACAGCCCGCGGGCGGTGATGGCGGCGACGGGGTAGGCGAAGAACAGTGCGAGGAAGACGGCCGGCACCGCCGCCAGCGCGAGGCGCGCCGCCGTCCCCGCGTGTGTGCCCGTCCTCACCTCACGACGGCCGAGGTCCACGCCTTGACCCACGCCTCGCGGTTCTCGGCGATCTTCTCGGGTGCCATGGTGCGGGGTTCGTCGATCGTCTCGCCGTAGCGGGTGAAGACCTCGGGCAGTTCGGCGTCCTCGCGCACGGGGTTGACGAACATCTGCAGCGGCAGGTCCTCCTGGAAGGACCGGCCGGTCATGAAGTCCAGCAGCGCCTTGCCGCCGGCGGGGTTGTCCGCGCCCTTCAGCAGTCCGGCGAACTCGATCTGGCGGAAGCAGGTGCCGGTGGCCACCCCGGTGGGGGCCTGCTCGGGCGCGGGGTCGGCGCCCAGGACCTCGGCGGGCGGGCTGGAGGCGTAGGAGACGACCAGCGGCCGGTCGCCCTTGCCCTTGCCGCCGGAGGAGCCGGAGAAGCGGTCGTAGTACGCCTGCTCCCAGCCGTCGACGACCTCGACGCCGTTGGCCTTCAGCTTCTTCCAGTACTCCTGCCACCCCTCGCCGTACTCGGCGACGGTGGCCAGCAGGAAGCCCAGGCCGGGCGAGGAGGTGGCGGCGTTCTCGGTGACCAGCAGGTCCTTGTAGGCGGGCTCGGCGAGGTCGTCGAGGGTGTTGGGCGGGGCGATGCCGCGCTCCTCGAAGTAGGCGCGGTCGTAGTTGACGCAGACGTCGCCGGAGTCGACGGGGGTGACGCGGTGCTCCTGTGCGTCGAGCTGGTACCGCGCGGGTATCTTCGCCAGGCCCTCCGCCTCGTACGGCGTGAACAGGCCGTTGTCCAGGGCGCGGGAGAGCAGGGTGTTGTCCACGCCGAAGAGGACGTCGCCCTGCGGGTTGTCCTTGGACAGGATCGCCTGGTTGAGGGAGGAGCCGGCGTCGCCGCCGCGCAGCACCTCCACCTCGTAGCCGGTCTTCTCGGTGAACTCCTCCAGCACGGCGTCGGAGGCCGCGAAGGAGTCGTGGGCGACCAGGGTGACCGTCCTGCCGCCCTTCCCCTCCTCCCCGCCGTCCCCGGAGGGCTGCGAGCCGCCGCACGCGGCGAGGGCGGAGAGGGTGAGTGTGCCGAGGACGGCGCCGCCCAGGGCGCGCCGGAGCTTGAGGTGCATCTTCTGACTCCCTACGCCGGTACTAACCGGATCAGGTCCGAGGGTCTGCGGCTCACCGGGCGGCCTGTCGGCTTCCTCCCGGCGACACCGCACTCTCAGCGCTGTACGCGCTCCCCTGTCGGTTTCGCTGTTTCGGTACTGGTGTTCGCTTGTTCCGCTACTGTGTGCGACCGCTGAGGTCACCGCCACCGTACCAGTGACGGGCCGACCCTCAGCGCTCGGTGGCGGCGAGCTGGCCGCAGGCGCCGTCGATCTCCTGCCCGCGGGTGTCGCGGACGGTCACCGGCACGCCGTGCGCCTCCAGCCCGGCGACGAACGCGCGCTCGTCCTCGGGCCGGGACGCGGTCCACTTGGAGCCGGGCGTGGGGTTGAGGGGGATGAGGTTGACGTGCGCCCGCTTGCCCGCCAGCAGCCGGCCCAGCAGGTCGGCGCGCCACGCCTGGTCGTTGATGTCCCGGATGAGCGCGTACTCGATGGAGACGCGGCGGCCGGACTTCTCGGCGTACTCCCAGGCCGCGTCGAGGACCTCGCGGACCTTCCACCGGGTGTTGACCGGCACCAGGGTGTCGCGCAGCTCGTCGTCGGGCGCGTGCAGGGAGACCGCCAGCCGGCACTTGAGACCTTCGTCGGACAGGCGGTGGATCGCCGGTACCAGTCCGACGGTGGAGACGGTGATGCCCCGCTGGGACAGGCCCAGGCCGTCGGGCTCGGGGTCGGTCAGCCGGCGGATGGCGCCGATGACCCTCTTGTAGTTGGCCAGCGGCTCGCCCATACCCATGAAGACGATGTTCGACAGCCGCGCGGGGCCCCCGGGCACCTCGCCGTCGCGCAGGGCGCGCATGCCCTCGACGATCTGGTGGACGATCTCGGCGGTGGACAGGTTGCGGTCCAGCCCGGCCTGGCCGGTGGCGCAGAAGGGGCAGTTCATCCCGCAGCCGGCCTGGGAGCTGACGCACATGGTGACCCGGTCCGGGTAGCGCATCAGCACCGACTCCACCAGCGTCCCGTCGTGCAGCCGCCACAGCGTCTTGCGGGTGGTGTCGTCGTCGCAGCTGACGTGCCGCACCACGGTCATCAGCTCGGGCAGCAGCTCGCCCGCCAGCCTCTCGCGCGCGGCGGCCGGGATGTCGGTCCAGGCGGCGGGGTCGGTGGCGTACCGGGCGAAGTAGTGCCGCGACAGCTGCTGGGCGCGGAACGGCTTCTCGCCGATCGCGGCGACGGCCTCGCGCCGCTCGGCCGGGGCGAGGTCGGCGAGGTGCCGCGGCGGCCTGGCGGCCCCGCGCGGCGCGACAAAGGTGAGTTCTCCGGGTGCAGGCATAACTTCTCCAGTGTCGCAGATCGACTCCGGCACTCCGGGCCGCGGCCGTCGCGAGGTCTGCCCCCCGGGCCCGAGCGAACGCCGCCTCACCATGGTGCGTCGCCCCCGGCCCTCCGTTCCCTGTGACGCGTCACAGGGAACGGAGGGCCGTCAGCCCGCGCCGACGAAGACGACCAGCAGCAGCCAGACCACGGGGGCCGTTGGCAGCAGGGAGTCCAGGCGGTCCATGATGCCGCCGTGGCCGGGCAACAGGGTGCCCATGTCCTTGATGCCCAGATCCCGCTTGATCATGGATTCGCCGAGGTCGCCCAGGGTGGCGCTGACGGCCGCGGCCAGGCCCAGCAGCAGGCCCTGCCACCAGGCGCCGCCGTCGATCAGGAAGTGCATGCACAGTGCACCCGCCGCCATCGCGAAGGCCACCGCCCCCAGCAGGCCCTCGCGGGTCTTGCCGGGGCTGATGCGCGGGGCGAGCTTGTGCGTGCCGAAGCGCCAGCCGACCGCGTACGCCCCGGTGTCGCTGACGACGGTGAGCAGCAGGAAGGTGAGCACCCGCTGCGGGCCGTCGTCGGCGGCGAGCATCATGGCCACGAAGGTGGCCAGGAAGGGGACGTAGAAGACGGCGAAGACACCGGCGGTGACGTCCCGCAGGTACTCCGCCGGATCCTCCGTCATCCGCCACACCAGTACGGCCAGCGCGGTGAGCGCGGTGGCCACCCAGGCGCCCTCCGCGCCGCGGACGTAACCGGCGACGACCATCGCGGCGCCGCCGACGGCCAGCGGCACCAGCGGAGCCCTGATCTGCTTGCGTTCGGCGAGACGGGAGGTCAGTTCCCACAGCCCGACCACGACGGCGGCGACGATCACACCGACGAAGACGTGCTTGTAGACGAAGAGCGAGGCGATGATGACGACGCCCAGCCCCAGGCCGACCCCTATCGCGGCGCGCAGGTCGCGGCCCGCCCGCTTGCGGTCCGAGGAACGGCCCCGGGGCGAGGGCGCGGCAGGCTCCGTTCCGGGACCGGTCCGCGGTCCGGGTCGGCCGTCATCACCGGGAGCGAGGCCGCCGAACGGCCGCCCGGCCGCCCGGCCGTCACGATCGTCCTGGTCACCGCCGGGGGCGTCGGGCACGATGGGCATACGCCGAGTCTGCGACGCCTCGGCGTCCTCGTGCGTGTAACCCGCCGGGGCCTGGGCCACCTCTGCGCGAAGCGGGGAGGAGAAACCCTGTTCGGGGGTGCTCCGGTATCCGAAGTGGCCGGGATGGGCGGGGTGGCCGGAGGGCCCGGCGCCCGACGGTGGTGCTCCCCAGGATGAGTCGTTCACGAAAATCGCAGCCTCGAAACCTCAGACCTCGAGAAGCTCGGCTTCCTTGTGCTTGAGCAGTTCGTCCACCTGCGTGACGTACTTGGAGGTGGTGTCGTCGAGCTCCTTCTCCGCGCGGCGGCCCTCGTCCTCACCGATGTCGCCGTCCTTGACGGCCTTGTCGATGGCCTCCTTGGCCTTGCGGCGGACGCTGCGGATGGAGATCTTGGCGTCCTCGGCCTTGCCCTTGGCGACCTTGATGTACTCCCGGCGGCGCTGCTCGGTCAGCTCCGGGAAGACGACGCGGATGATGTTGCCGTCGTTGGAGGGGTTGACGCCGAGGTCGGAGTCACGGATGGCCTGTTCGATGTTGCGCAGCGCGCTCTTGTCGAACGGGGTGATCACGGCCATGCGCGGCTCGGGCACCGAGAACGACGCGAGCTGGTTGATCGGGGTCATCGCACCGTAGTACTCGGCCACGATCTTGTTGAACATCGCCGGGTGCGCACGGCCGGTGCGGATCGCGGCGAAGTCCTCCTTGGCGACGACGACCGCCTTCTCCATCTTCTCCTCGGCCTCGAGGAGGGTCTCTTCGATCACCACGTGCTCCTGGTTCGATGAATTGAGCCGGAAAGCCCTGATTCCTGCACGGTGTCCGACCGGCAGGCTGTTGTCCATCCCCGTAGCGTGCCCATCGTGCGGCACGGGGTTGCCGTACGGTGCCGTGTGCGGCGACTCCCGTACGGACGTCGTTTCGCCTCCGCCGCGGGCGTCAGGCCCGGGAGCCCTGGTCGCTCACCAGCGTGCCGATCTTCTCACCCCGGACCGCCCTGGCGATATTCCCCTCGGCCAGCAACTCGAAGACGAGGATCGGAAGCTTGTTGTCGCGGCAGAGGGTGATGGCGGTGGCGTCGGCCACCCTCAGCTCGCGGGCGATGACCTCGCCGTACTCCAGGGCGTCGAACTTCACCGCGTCGGGGTTGGTCGCCGGGTCGGAGTCGTAGACGCCGTCCACGCCGTTCTTGCCCATCAGGAGCGCCTCGGCGTCGATCTCCAGGGCGCGCTGGGCGGCGGTGGTGTCGGTGGAGAAGTACGGCATGCCCATGCCGGCACCGAAGATGACCACGCGCCCCTTCTCCAGGTGCCGCACCGCCCTCAGCGGGATGTACGGTTCGGCGACCTGCCCCATGGTGATGGCGGTCTGCACGCGGGAGTCGATGCCCTCCTTCTCCAGGAAGTCCTGGAGGGCGAGGCAGTTCATGACCGTGCCGAGCATGCCCATGTAGTCGGACCGGGCCCGGTCCATGCCGCGCTGCTGGAGCTCGGCACCGCGGAAGAAGTTGCCGCCGCCGATGACGACGGCGATCTCGGCGCCGTCACGGACCACGGCTGCGATCTCGCGGGCGACCTTGTGCACGACGTCGGGGTCGACTCCGAGTCCTCCACCGCCGGCGAACGCCTCGCCGGAGAGCTTCAGCAGGAAGCGGCGGCGGTCGTGGTCCTTGTCGGAGGCTTTGCCTCCGGGGTCGTTGCCCTGTTTCATGCGGATCTCCTCGTGCACACGCGTGAGGAGGCCATTGCCGGTGGTTCCTCTCGGTCCCCGAAAGCGGCAATGGCCTCCTCGTCACAACTGCGGTCGTCCGGTCCGTACACGCCTGCACTCAGTGCGTCACGCACCGGGACGGGCCCCGTAACCCGACCCTAACCGGGAGCGGGCCTACGGATCAGGCGCCGACGCGGAAGCGGGCGAAGCGCTTCAGCGTGACACCGGCCTCGCCCAGGATCTTCTGGACGGACTTCTTGTTGTCCTTGGCGAAGGGCTGGTCCAGGAGGCAGTTCTCCTTGAAGAAGCCGTTCACCCGGCCCTCGACGATCTTGGGCAGGGCCTGCTCGGGCTTGCCCTCCTCGCGCGCGGTGGCCTCGGCGACGCGGCGCTCGTTCGCGACGGTCTCCTCCGGCACGTCCTCGCGGGAGAGGAACTTCGGCGCGAACGCGGCGATGTGCTGCGCGACGTCCTTGGCGACCTCGGCGTTCTCCTGCTCCAGCTCGACCAGGACGCCGACCTGCGGGGGCAGGTCCGGGCTGGTGCGGTGCATGTAGGCGGCCACGTAGCCACCGGAGAACTGCGCGAAGCGGTCCAGGACGATCTTCTCGCCGAGGGTGGCGTTGGCCTCGTCCACGTACACCTGAACGCTCTTGCCGGGCTCGATCTCGGAGGCGAGCAGCGCCTCGATGTCGGCCGGGGAGGTGGCGGCGACGTGGGCGGCGATGGCGTCGGCGACGGCGAGGAACTTGTCGCCCTTGGCGACGAAGTCGGTCTCGCACTTGAGCTCGACCAGCACACCGGACTTCTTGTCGTCGGCGATCAGGGAGACGACGGCGCCGTTCTCGGCGGTGCGGGACTCGCGCTTGGCGACGCCCTTCTGGCCCTTGACGCGGAGGATCTCGACGGCCTTGTCGACGTTGCCCTCGGCCTCGTCCAGCGCCTTCTTGCAGTCCATCATGCCGGCGCCGGTGAGCTCGCGGAGCTTCTTGACGTCAGCGGCGGTGTAGTTCGCCATGGTCGGTGAATCTCTTCTCGAAAGGTCGATGAGGATGGATCGATCTACGGGACGGGCATGCGGCCGGGGGCGGCGCTCATGGCACTGCCCCCGGCCGTACCACCTGCGGCGTCGGTCAGGCCTGCTCGGCCGGCTTCTCGCCCTCGGCGGGGGCGGCCTGCTCCTCGGCGGCCGGAGTCTCGGCGGCGGCCGGGGCCTCGCCCTCCTTGGACTCGGCGGCCTTCTGGGCGTCGCCCTCGAGCAGCTCGCGCTCCCACTCGGCGAGCGGCTCGCCCGCGGCCTTCTCGCCCTTGCCCTCGCCGGCGGCGCCGGAGCGGGCGATGAGGCCCTCGGCGACGGCGTCGGCGATCACGCGGGTGAGCAGGGTGACGGAGCGGATCGCGTCGTCGTTGCCCGGGATCTTGTAGTCGACCTCGTCCGGGTCGCAGTTGGTGTCGAGGATCGCGACGACCGGGATGTTGAGCTTGCGCGCCTCACCGACGGCGATGTGCTCCTTCTTGGTGTCCACGATCCAGACGGCGCTGGGCACCTTCTGCATGTCGCGGATACCGCCCAGGGTCTTCTCCAGCTTGGCCTTCTCGCGGGAGAGGACCAGGAGCTCCTTCTTGGTGAGGCCGGAGGCGGCCACATCCTCGAAGTCGATCTGCTCGAGCTCCTTCAGGCGCTGCAGGCGCTTGTGGACGGTCGAGAAGTTGGTCAGCATGCCGCCGAGCCAGCGCTGGTTGACGTAGGGCATGCCCACGCGCGTGGCCTGCTCGGCGATGGCCTCCTGGGCCTGCTTCTTGGTGCCGACGAACATGATGGAGCCGCCGTGGGCGACGGTCTCCTTGACGAACTCGTAGGCGCGGTCGATGTACGACAGCGACTGGAGCAGGTCGATGATGTAGATGCCGTTGCGCTCGGTGAAGATGAAGCGCTTCATCTTCGGGTTCCAGCGGCGGGTCTGGTGCCCGAAGTGGACGCCGCTCTCCAGCAGCTCCCGCATCGTGACGACGGCCATGGCCGTATCTCCTTGGATCACTCGGTTGTACACGGCGGCCGGACGGCCGCCGCTCCTGACGCCCCGATGCGCCTGCCTGCGAAGTCGACGGCCCGGGGGCCGTCTTCGAGGACCGAGGTGCGCTGCCGCCTGTGGAGGTCGGCGGGGCGTGCGATGTCGATCCGGTGACCCGGATCGCACCAGAAGTGTACGGGACCGGGGAAGCGACGGGCGACACGCATGGGGGCGGGTGCCGCCGCGGCGGGAGCTGCCGTCCCCGGACCGGGTGACGTGGTTGTCCACAACCGGCCGGTGTTCCACAGCCCTCGCCCGGGGCCGCCTCCGTCCCGTGCTTTCGCGCCACGCTGTGCTCATGGGACGCCGACTCCGCGCCGCGCTGCCGCGCCGCACGCCCTTCCGTATGCCGCTCCGCCTGCCTCTTCTCCTGTCTCTCTGCCTGCTGCTGCCGCTCCTCACCGCGGGGGCGGCCGCGGCCCGCGCCGCTCCCGGGGACGGCCCGTCCGGCTCCGGTCGGGTCAGACCGGTGCCGGGGGCGGTCGGACGCGGCTGGGAGCCGCCGCCCGAACGGTGGTCGGCCGGCCACCGCGGTGTGGACCTGGCGGCCCGCCCCGGGGAGCCGGTGCGCGCGGTGGCCGCGGGCCGGGTCTCGTTCGCGGGGGAGGTCGCCGGACGCGGGGTGGTCTCGGTCGAACTCGCGGGCACGGGCTCCCCTCCGCTGCGCACCACGTACGAGCCGGTCGGCGCACGGGTGCGCGAGGGCGACCGGGTCGCGGCGGGGGATGTGGTGGGAGTGCTGGAGACGGACGGCTTCCACTGCCCGGTGGGATGTCTGCACTGGGGGCTGCGCCGCGGTGACGCCTACCTGGATCCGCTCTCCCTGCTCGACCGCGGCCCCTCCCGGCTCCTTCCGGTACTGGGGGTTCCGCTTCCAGGGGAAACGGAGAGCGGACGGGGCGATGCGATGCGGACGGCGGCCTCCCAGGGCTCCTCGTCCGCCGGTTCGCCCGGGGCGGGGACGGCGCTGACCCTGGTGGTGGCCGCGTTCTGGGCCCGGCACCGCCACATCCGGCTTCGCACGGAAACCCTCCCGGGCGGAACGAGGCGTCCGGCGACCGGGCGGGGCGGGCGGAGGAAAGGGCTCAGCCCGCGACTCCGTGGAGCGCCATCGACACGGCGGCCTGCGTGATCCGGTCCGGGTCCTCGGCGGCGCCCAGCTCGATACGGCGGACCGCGGCGTCCACGACGCCCTGCAGCAGGGTGGCCGTCAGCCGCGGCTCGTCGTGACCGAGGGCCGCGAGGGCGTCCACCACCATGGTGATCAGTCCGCCGTGGGCCGCGCGGATCTTCTCCCGGGCGCCGGGGTCCAGTTCGCCGGCCGAGATGGCCACGACGGCCCGGTGGCGCCGGTCGCCGGCCAGTGCGAGCTGCCGCCGCACATAGGCCTCCACCTTCGCCTGGGGGGTGTCGGCCCGCTCCATCGCGTCCTCCACCTCCGCTGCCCAGACGGGGAAGTCGACGGCGCACAGCTCCTCGACGACGGCGGCGCGGGAACGGAAGTACTCGTAGACGGAGGAGCGCGCCAGTCCCGTGCGGGCCGCCAGCGCGGGGAAGGTCAGCGCCTCGGTGCCGCCCTCGGAGAGCAGGGATCGTGCTGCCTCCAGAAGGGCGTCGCGCTGCATCGTCCGGTGCTCGGCCACGGAGGCCGCTCGAATCCTGGGCACGGGTCCCACTGTAGGGAGGACGGTGCCGGTTCAGCGACCGACATCGGCAAGCTTGGCCCGAAGCTGCAGTACGGACTTGGTGTGGATCTGGCTGACCCGGCTCTCCGTGACTCCGAGCACCTGCCCGATCTCGGCGAGGGTGAGCCCTTCGTAGTAGTAGAGGGTCACCACGGTCTTCTCGCGTTCGGGCAGGGTGTTGACCGCCCGGGCCAGCAACTGCCGCAGCTCGCGGTCCTCGGCGATCTCGACGGGGTTGTCGGCGGCCGTGTCCTCCAGGGTGTCCATGAGGCTCAGCCGGTCGCCGCCCTCCGCACCGCTGTGGAGCACCTCCTCCAGGGCGACCACGTTGGCCAGCGGCAGCCGGCTGAAGATCCCGTGGAGTTCCTCCAGCGGGATCCCCATCTCGTCCGCGATCTCGGCCTCGGACGGCGTACGCCGCAGCGTCGCCTCCAGCGCGGCATGGGCGCGCTCGAACGCGCGGGCCTTCTGCCGCACCGAGCGGGGGATCCAGTCGAGCGCCCGCAGTTCGTCGATCATGGCCCCGCGGATGCGGGTGATGGCGTAGGTCTCGAACTTGACCGAGCGGCTCGGGTCGAACTTCTCGATGGCGTCGATCAGTCCGAAGACCCCTGAGGAGACGAAGTCGGCCTGCTCCACGTTGGCGGGCAGGCCGACACTGACGCGCCCGGCCACGTACTTGACCAGGGGCGAGTAGTGGAGGATCAGCTGTTCCCGCAGCCGCTCGTCGCCCGTGCACTTGTACGACCGCCACAGTTCGTCGAGCGATCTGGGCGGGGCAGGGCGTGCAGCGCCGTCGGCTGCAGTCGGTTCTGCCGTGGCCGTGCGGTCGGGCCCGGGGATGTGATGGGGCATGCGTCGTCTTGAGCCGTTCTGCCGTGATCTGTGCGCTGACGCCGGTGAGGGGCGTACGAGGAGGCCGGGAACCTTGGGAGCGTAGCGTGACTGCGGCGTCGCTCAGTGCGAGTGGCGGCGGGCAGGGCATGCGCAGATACGTTCCGCTGCCCGCACCCCGGAGTTACCCCGGTGGCCGGAGCGGCGCGGCCGGGCCATGCGGAATGAAGCCTTCAGCGATCATGTCTCTCACCCTTTCACTCGATCGCCCCAGGTCAAGGACCGCCTCGTCACCTGTTGGTGTGTTGGTTGGCCGATCTGGCCAACTGCCAGTGATCACCGATGCGTTCGAGGAACCCGAGCGACCGCAGTTCCTGAAGGCGGACGAGCGCGCGGTCCTCCGCGAGAGCGGCGGCGCGCGCCACCGCCTCGATGCCGAGCGCACCCCGGGCGGGCAGCGCCTCCAGAACGCGCGCCGCCTCCGGGGACAGCAGGTCGCGCGGCACCATGGGCCCGCGCCGTTCGGGGGCCAGTTCGCCGATCGCGCCGACCAGCTCGACGATTTCGGCTGCGTCGGTGACGACGATGCCCTCACCTCGCAGGAGCTGGTGGACGCCCGCCGACAGTCCGCTGGTCACCGGACCGGGCACGCCCATGGTGAGCCTGCCCAGTCCGAGGGCCCGCCGCGCGGTGACCAGCGAGCCGCTGCGCAGTTCCGCCTCCACCACCACGGTGCCGCGGGTGAGGGCCGCGATCACGCGGTTGCGCAGGACGAAACGGCTGCGGGTGGGGTGGTCGCCGGGCGGCAGTTCGGCGACCAGCAGTCCCTGTTCCCCGATGCGCCGGATCAGCTCGCCGTTGCCCGGCGGGTAGGCCACGTCCACTCCGCAGGCCAGGACGGCGACGGTCGCTCCCCCCACCGCCAGAGCCCCGCTGTGCGCGGCGCCGTCCACTCCGTACGCCGCGCCGGAGACCACCGTCCAGCCGCGGGAGGCCAGACTGGAGCCGAGCGTCGCGGCCATGTGGGCACCGTAGTCCGTGCATGCCCGGGAGCCGACGACGGCGACCGAACGCAACGCCCACATCCGCAGCGAGGCCCTGCCGCGCACCCACAGGCCCACGGGACGCCCGTCGCCCAGGTCGTCCAGCTGGCTCGGCCACTCGGTGTCATCGGGGCACACGAAGCGCCCGCCCAGTGCGCCGATCGCGGCGAGGTCGGCCTCGGGGTCGAGCCCTCGCGCGCGCTGCCGCAGCCCGGCCCAGCGGGTCCGGGACGCGCCGGGCAGCGGGGAGTCGGATCCGAACGCCTTGAGTGTCCCCACCGCCCCGTACCGGTCGAGCCACCGGTTCATCGTCTCGTCCCCGGGCTCCCCGATCCTGGTGAGCGCCGCCCGGGCCACGCGCTCCTCGCGGCCGGTCACGCCCGGCCTCCGGCGAGTGCCGTGCCGCGCCGTACCCCGGTGCGCAGCTCCAGCGCGCCGTCCACGTCCTCGGCGGTGGGCCGGTCACGGCCGGAGAGGTCGGCCAGAGTCCAGGCGACCCGCAGGACGCGGTCCAGACCCCGTGCGGTGAGCAGGCCGCGTTCCATGTCCTCCTCGGCCCGGCCGAGCGCTCCCGGGCTCCCGGGCCATCTGGTCCGCAGTTCGTGGCCGGGGACCTCGCTGTTGGTGTGCCAGGGCGTGCCGTCGTAGCGGGCGGCGGCGCGCTCACGTGCGGCGAGCACGCGGGCGGCCACGGTCTCGGTGGACTCCGGCCGGGTGCCGGGGGCCGTCAGCTCGGAGCGGGTGACGGGCTCGACGGTGACCCGGAGGTCGACGCGGTCCAGCAGGGGTCCCGAGAGCCGTGCCCGGTAGCGTCTGACCGACGAGGGCCTGCACTCGCAGCCGCCGCCCCGGGAGCCGTGTCTGCCGCAGGGGCACGGGTTGGCGGCGAGGGCGAGCAGGAAGCGGGCGGGCATGCGCATCATGCCCTGGGCCCGGGCCACGACGACCTGCCCGGACTCCAGCGGCTGGCGCAGTGCGTCGAGCACCCGCGCGCTGCACTCCGCCGCTTCATCGAGTGAGACGGACTTACTCCACCTGTCCGTATGCTTGACCTGCACTTCAGGAGTGATCAACGCATGGCAAGAGTCTTGGGAGTCCTCCGCCTGTCGAGGGCATCCGACGAGAGTACGTCCGTCGTCCGGCAGCGCGAGACCATCGAGCGATGGGCGAACAGCAAGGGACACGTCATCGTCGGGTGGGTCGAGGACGTCGACGTATCCGGCGGCATCGAGCCGTGGAAGCGCCCGGCCTTCGGCGAGTGGCTCCCGTCCACCATCGGTAAGAGCGTGAGCGAGGCAGAGGAACGCCTCGCGTGGGAGGCTTCCCGAGCCTCCGAGTACGACATCCTCTGCGCATGGAAGCTCGACCGGCTCTCGCGTCGAGTGATCCACATCAGCCAGCTTGCCGAGTGGTGCGAGAAGCACGGCAAGCAGATCGCAACCGTCGAGGGGGACATCGACCTCACGTCTCCGATGGGGCGCCTCCTCTTCCAGCTCATCGCCTCCCTCGCGGAGGGGGAACTCGAAGCGATCAAAGCTCGGGCCAAGTCCTCGTACGTCCACCTCATGAAGGAGGGGCGCTGGCGAGGAGGCTTCGTGCCCTACGGCTACCGGCCGGAGAAGCAGGAAGCCGGCGAGGGCTGGCGCCTGGTCCCGGATGACTACGGCCTCGGCACGGCCGAGATTCTCCGGGACATCGTCCGGCGCACCATCGAGGGCGAGTCGACCACCAGCCTGTGCCGCTGGCTCAACGACAAGGGAATACCTACTTCCCTGGACGCTCAGCGCATCCGCAACGGCCAGGAGCCTAAAGGCGCTAAGTGGCGCGTAGGCAACCTCTTGAAGATGCTCCGCTCCCACACTCTCCTCGGCCACGCCGAGATGACCGAGGAAGTGACCGGCTCAGACGGCCGGAAGGTCAAGCGCACCCGTCTCGTACGGGATGCGGACGGCCTCCCACTTCAGCGGGCCGAGCCTTTGATCTCCCAGGAGCAGTGGGAGCAGCTTCAAGCGAAGCTTGACGAGAACAAAGCCCCGAAGGCAGGCAACCGCTACGACAGGAGCCCCCTCCTTCGAGTGGCGTTCTGCACGTGCGGCAAGCCGCTGTACCGCAACATGGGGCGTACTCGCTACTACTACCGCTGCGCGGCGTACACCGAGAGCGGAAAGCTCTGCTCTGAGAACAAGGCCATAGACGCCGAACTCTTGGAGGACACCATCGAAGACGCTTTCCTCCGGGCAGTCGGGCACGCCGAGATCGTGCGTCGAGTCTTCAAGCCAGGGACGGACTACTCGGCGGACATCGAGGCCGTGACCCGCGCTCTCGCCGAGCTGCGCGAGGACCGCGAAGCAGGGCTCTACTCCTCGGAGGCAGGCAAGAAGGAGTACCGGGAGGCGTACCTCCGGATGGAAGCGAAGCGCGAGGCGCTCCTCGCACTGCCTTCCGAACCGGACAGGTGGGAGGAGACTCCCACGGGGGAGACGTACCGCGAGCGATGGGCGCAGCTCACCTCGTCGGCGGATAGGAACAAGCAACTCCGCGAGGCAGGCGTGAAGGCGATCGTTCACGCCGAGGAACTCCCGAAGGCACTCCCCTTGGCGGAGGTCGGCGAGACCGAAGGCACGGTCCGCCACACGCTTGGAAGAGTCGAACTCCTACTCCCGCGGAACCTCTACGACCGAGTGCGCGGCTTCGCCGCTGAGCACACCGCCTGAGTTCCCCTCGGCCCTGGCCCCGTCAGTCGCTCCCGGCTGGCGGGGCTTCCTCATGCTCCGGCACGAAGGTGCCGAGGTGGGGCAGCGTCTCGACCAACCCGCGCTCGCGCAGCTCCCGCACGGCACGACGGACGGTACCGGCGCTCACCTGGTAGACCTCGGCCAACTCCAGCTCGCCCGGCAGCTTCCCTCCAGGTGGGATCTTCCCTGACTTGATCTGTTCTTCGAGGTCAGAAGCGATCCGGCGGTAGGCGTACTCGACCATGCTCTGAAACTACGTGCGCACCGTGCAGCATGCGCGTCGACCAGCACATTGTGCGGACTGTGCACAGCGTGCACATAGGCGTACTCTCAGACGCGAAGCGACCCCCGGACGGAGTCAGCCGCCCGAGGGTCTACGCCGCATCGACTGCAAGGAGTCGAGGACGTTGCTCAGGACTGTACTGCGCGCACCTTGCCGAGGGACCGACAGGCACCGAGCTAAGGAGCGTGCTGCATGAGCGAGGCCGAGGGCACGCCCCTGCTGACCATCCGAGTCAGCCGTGACGGTGGGAAGACCTACGAGACAACAGCCGTAGTCCACTCGGGCGACAAGCTCTCCCCTCTCGAAGTGAGCACCTGGCCACCCTGTCGATGCCCTCTCCATCGAACCGAGCGGGAACGCGAGGAGGCGAAGGCTGCTGAGATGCTCGCCGCAGTGAGAGCCCGCAACCGGTGGAGTCGCACCCGCCCCGCCTGACCCTGCATGACGAGAGCCCCTGCCCTCAGCTTCGAGGTGCGGGGGCTCTATCGTGTCCGGCTCTCACTCGGGAGGCGAGAGCGGTCGGCCTTCGATCGCCGCCCGCACCCGCTCAGGAATCAGGTTCTCCGAGCCGTGGACCTCACCTCATGCGATGCTCCGGCCGAGGAGCGACTCCACAGGAGGTGGCTCCTCACTCACCGTGCCGCCGGGCATCGTCACCCCCGAAGGCCGCACCTACGTCTTGCAGGTCGCCCGTGTCCGTACATGCCCGGCAGGCCGGGGAGGCGACAGATGCGTGACCGAGGTCGTGATGTGCATCTCAACCTCGGTAAGCCCCACAAAAAACCAAGATCGACTCCCGTATGCATAAGTGGAGGCCCAACGGCGGAGCAGTGGCAGACATCACGCAAGGCTGTCTATATAAAAAGCAAGATCAACTGCATCCTTACTTATAGAGAGGCTGTCCCTCAGACGGCTTGGCAGGCTGGCGCCCCTTCGGGCGCCCCTGAACGTAGCCACGCTGACGGTCAGATCGGACAGTCTCCATGCGAGCCGAAGGCTCGCCCTTGCTCCTCCCAGCCTGAGCAGGTTCTGACCTCCTTCCCTGCTCAGCTCTCCTCGCGTCGAGCCTCGGTTCCCTCCTGTCCCGAGCCGCTCCGCAACCTCGCCAGTCCCGACCTGCTGCGCTTCCTCCTGGCACCCGGCAGGTCGGGACTGGCTACTTCCGAGAGCTTCCGTGTGCCCCTGAACATGTCGGCGCACGGAGGGACTCCAGTCCAGTCGAGTCCCTGGGGCGCACCACCTGATCTTTGCGAGTCAAGGACAGGTGATGCGCCTCCCCCTTTTACGTACTCACTCACGGCGTCGCAGCCGTAGAAAGGAGCTGGCCCGTGCAGCTTGAAGCAGGAACGTACATCGGCACACGCGAAGCAGCGGCGATCCTCGGAGTCAGTCCAGCGCTCCTCCGTCTCTGGCGGAGCGAGGGCCGAGGCCCCGAGTCCGTCAAGCTCGGCGGAACAGTCGTCTACCGCGAGGAGATGGTCAAGGCGTACGCGAAGCGACGTCACGACTGAGTCTTTCCCTACCTCCCCTGAGCTGCTCAGCGGCTCTCTGGCAGCCTCTCTCCCGCGCCCTGACCTTTCTGGTCACGGGCGCTTTTCCATGCCGCCATACAGGCGCACACCGTCTCTGAGCAGGCGCAACCCCACAGCCGGCCGAACCGGCGAACCACTCAACCGAACCAAGGAGGTTCCCCCGTGGCTACCGCTACGAAGAAGACCAACCCCACCTCTCTCGCCGAGCAGATCAGAGCGAAGGAGTCGGAGACTCTCGCCAGCATCAACGCCGCACGTGAAGCGGCAGAGCAGGCCGAGGAGCGTGCCGAGGAGACGCAGACCGAGGCTCACCAGGCCGAAGCGAAGGCCGACAACCTGCGTGCTGCGTTCGGCCGAGGAGAGGCCGAGGCCAGTGCTGAGGAGTTCGCCGCCGCGCTGGCCAACGTCGAGCGCACTTCCCTGCTGGCCGAGGGTACGAAGCGGAAGGCCGACCAGTTGAAGAGGGCCGTCCCTCACGTTGGTAAGCGACTGGCCGAGGTGGTAGCCCCGATCGTCGGCCGGACCCTTCCGGGCGTCCCTGTTGTTGCCACCTTCACCAAGCCCGACGCCCCGTCGAGTGTCGAAGGACTGCCGCTCCTCGCCGTTGTCGAGCAGGTGTGCACCGCCAACAAGAGCGGTGCCCTCTCCGGCACCGTCGAGCTGCACTACTTCCGCACAGCCGTCCACGTGCAGCCCGACCCCCGCAACGTCGAGACCGCCTTCATGGAGCAGGGCTTCGGACTCCGCTCCATCACCGGCCTGGGTCACCGGAGCATCGGCGATGTCCGCGTGGATATCCTCCGGCTGGACGTCGCGTACGCCTACGAAGCGGCACCGGTCATCGCTGCCAGAGTGGACGAGAAGGCAGCCGAATTCATCGCCCGCGGAGTGGCCTCCACGTTCATCATGAACGCCCCGATCCCCGCCGCCGCCGATGCGATGATCCAGCGCAGTGACGACGGCCGAGAGCTGTACGGCAAGGGCCTGGCCGTCCGCATCCTCGGTGGACGGGTCGAGAAGGTCCCTGCCGCCTCTGACGGCGTCCGCCGTCATGTGGTCGACGTGGCGTTCGAGTGGCGCTTCACTCGTATCGGCAACGTCGGCCGGCTCAACCACTCGGACATCACCAAGACCCTCCAGGCTGTCGAGGAGAGTTACGCCGGGCAGCTCATCCCGAACGCTGGCGTGATCGAGAAGGTCGAGCGCTTCGTGCCCGAGGCGGACGACAAGGCCACTCAGACCCGAGCCCACACCGAGGGCGTCACGGCGCACGGCTTCCGCTTCGTCGTCGCCTCTCGGGAGCAGTGAGCGAGCAGCGCCAGGGGCGCCCTTCGGGGCGCCTCTGCTCGGACCCGGACTGCACTCAGCCATCCGAGACACGCGACCTCTGCGGCCGCCACTACCAACGCTGGCGGCGTACGGGAGGCACGTCTCTCCGCATCGGTCAGGAAGTCCGTGAGCAGCTCGCCCCATGCGCGCAGTGCGGCGGTGAGATCGTCCCCGCCTCGCAGCGGCAAGCGCCCCGGTACTGCTCGACCGCCTGCTACAACCGCTCGGCCTACCTGAGACGCCGAGCACGTATGACAGCTCTCCACCGCCGGTCCAACGGCTACGCCTGAGTGTTGAACGTCGCCCCCGAGCGCTCTGCCTCGGGAGCGGCGTTGGGCTGCTCAGCCCTTGTCCAACGGACCAAGGAGGTCAAGTGAACATGTCCAACATCCTTGCCGCCGCCTCGCTCGGCGCGATCAACGGAGGTGCCCTGCTCGCCCTGCTCGCGTTGTACGCCGCTCCCCCCACGTCCAACAGAAGGCGCAACCGCTACCGCAACGCGCACGGGCAGCGCGCGGCTGTTGAACGGTACGTGAGCGACCTCCGCCGCCGACGATCACCAGGGGACGTGATCCCACGTCACCTTGATGGAGTACGCATCCCGCTGCATGAGTTGGTAGAAGTCATAACCCTGATCGATGTCGTTGAAGTCCCTGACGTGCTCCTCGCCGGTGTCGATGCTCTTCCACGTCACCCTGTACGTGATCGGGACTCCGTCGATCTCCCACCTGCCGGTCGTGGCGTTCCACTTCTTCTCACCCATCAGTCCCCCTCGGCTGGTCGACGGATCGAGTAATAGGGCCGTCTTCCGCTCAACAGTAGGGTCCTCCGGGCGTCGTAGTCCGGCCAGTGCCATGGAGTTGACGTCGGACGCTCCGACCAGGTAAGAACTCTCTTCCGCCTCTCCGAGGCGCACCGTAGCTCCCACCGTTCAGCGGCGGTCGAGCTGGCCAGCAGGTAGCAGGCCGGGACTCCGAGGGACTCCCAGAGACGCCGAGGGCTCTCGAAGCGCAGGACGGTACTGCGCGACTTCCACTCGCCACGCCGAGACGTAGCCACGCGCTGCCTTCGGCTCTCCAAAGGAGGTCGCCCACCGTGCACGACAACAACCCCGCATCCCTCCCCCTGTGGCTCGCACAGCGCATCATCGGCGCCGAGGCCATCGGCTCCGTGCGCGACATCCTCACCGGCACCGAGGTCGACCCCGAGGATGTCGAGACCCCGATACGTCGAGCCCTGGCCGAGTACATGAGCAACCCCGAGGGGGCTGCCGAGGTCATCGACTTCCTGCGCGCAGTCGGCATCGAGGTGAGCGCATGACGTACGGCATCGAGCAGCCCTTCACACAGCTCTACCAAGAGGCGTTTGTGTCCCGTGCACTCGACCCTGAGCTGAAGCTGCCGAAGTGGCAGCGCCTCGCCTTCCTGGCGCTGGGGCGCCATGAGCGCAACGGACACGCAGTGTTCGAACCAGGCGAGCTGGCCAGGTACCTGGGAACTTCCGACTCGGAGACCGGCGAGGTCATCCCTGCGAGCGCAAAGGTCGTAGACAACGCCATCCGGGATGCGATCAAGAACGACATGCTCGACCCGTCCTCGGTCGCCGGTTGCCTGATCCCTCCGATCGACATGGTCCGGGCAAACAGCGGTGCCGGTCACTACAAGACGGAGTACAAGCCGTGCCCGGTGCATGACGTCGTCAGCAAGGCAGCGAAGCGCGCCCGGAAGGCATCCGTCGTTGCGGCTCGTAGGAGGCGGAGCGGCGCAGCGTAGGAGGTCGCGAGTCCACGGAATACGTGGACTCGTTCCACGGAATTCGTGGACTGCGATGCTCAGAGTCCTTGCGCCCCAAGGGGTGCGGAAGCCAACTCTTCTCCCTCTGGTAAGCGTGCAAGCCCTGAGCGTCAAGCAGGCAGGCGGTTGCAAGGCTCGGGCCACCCCGTACCGGGGCCCCGGCCCTCACATGCCACAAGACCGTTGAGGCAACGGCAGGTAAGTGCCAAGCCTGGAAGCGGAAGACGGCCCCGAAGGGGCCACAGTCCACAGCCGGCCAACAGCTCACCCGATGGGCGCCGAAGGCGCCCCTGTCCTCTGCTGGCTTCTCCTCTGCGGGGCGCTCCCGCGCCCCCTTGTCTCTTCCGCCGTCGACTTCCTACCTGGCTCCTCGCCGGATCTGCCGTCGCGCGGGAGCCAAGCTCCCGGCTCCTCGCAGAGCCAACCACTTCTCACCGCTGGCTCAGTCGGGCGGTGGCGTCTGCGCGCCCCGGTAGGGGCGCCAGCACTCAGTCACTCTCACTGCTCAGGAGGCATCTTCCTTGTCCGTTGTGCTCGCGCACCATCACCTGTCCGCTCGACGCCTCGGCATCGACTTCTGCGACGCCCTCTCTCTGTGGCTGATCGACCGAGACGTACGGCTCATCGAGTCCGAGGCCGAGCGTCTGCCGGACGCCGACCGGCGGACAGTGACCGTCAAGGTTCATGCGGACTGTTCGTCCGCCGACCTTCGCGAGGCTCTCACCTCTCTTCCGCTCCCTTTCGTCGGCAGGGTCGTCCACAAACTCGGCACCGTCACTCACGTCACGGTCGAGCGACTGTGGACGGTCACAGACGGGAGCGGACTCATCGCCCGCTTCGAACTGTCCGGCGGTCCCGAGACAGAGCGAGGCGAGGGACAGGCCGACCGAGGCACGCGGGCGATGTGCCGACCGAAGGTGCGCACCACGCCCGTCCGTCATCGCCCGCTCTTTGCTGGGCTCGACTGCCTCGGGACTGAGCTGGACACCGCAGCCTGACAGGTTGACCGGCTCGGGCCAGCACCCTCTGAGCTGGCCTGTAGCGCACCGAGAGGCCGCGGAAGCCTCACCCATCACCCAAGTCCTGCGGGGCGCCCTGCGTCCCCTCTGCGTCTTCTGACGCACCCCTCACACGAAGGAGATCAAACAGACCGTGAGCACGAACGAAAAGCGCACCTGCGAGACCTGCCCTACCGTCCTGCCTCCTCGATCAGAAGGAGCCCGAGGACCAGCCCCGAGGTTCTGCGAGGGCTGCAAGCGCGAGCGGCACAACGAGCGAAGCAGGACGCGGTATCTCCGCAAGGGCTACCCGAAGACTCGACCGGGATCGCACAAGCACAAGCCGGGCGACGCCTTCGGGAGCCTGACGCTCGTTGAGCGCCTCGGTAAGCGCAACGGCTCTCAGTGGGTCACGGCCGAGTGCGACTGCGGAAGCGCGCGGGAGTACGCCCTTCAAAACCTACTCAACGGCGTCACGGTCGACTGCGCCGACCGCGAGCACCACCCCGATCCGAGAGCCGGCCGTTTCCAGGGGGACGAAGCGGCGTACTCCACCGTCCATCACTGGGTGGCCAAGGAGAAGGGCAGGGCGAAGGATCACCCCTGCCTCTTCTGCGGTGCTCCGGCCGCGCACTGGGCCTACATGCATGGTGCTCAGGATCAGCGGCTCGGCGCCGAAGGCACCCGTGAGGAAGGTATGCCGTACGCGGTCGACGTCGAGCAGTACGAGCCCATGTGTCGCCCCTGCCACCGGAGGTGGGACAACGCTCGGGCAAGCCTCCCTGCTCACTGCCTCTCGCTCGCTCACGTGGCGTTCTTCCTGGCAACTCACGAAGCCGCGGGGGCCGAGACTGCATAAACAGCTATCCGCTCGCCGAAGCCTCGCCCATCGGCGAGCGGGACTCAGTAGATGCGGTCACCCCCACTCACACCCGATTCCATCACCATCGGCGTCAAGGTGTGAGCCGTAGCCGGGCTCCCCTTCACGTATAGGAGTCGAGCCAGCAGCCCGAGCCTCAGCACAGTTGTCGAACTCCTCCCTAGACTTGCCTCCTGGGCTCAAATCCACCTCGATGGAGTGTGTACCTTCAACAACCTCGGGTCGCCCCTTCAGCTTGAGCGAGTACCGGAACTCGTCCGTCCCTCTGAAGCCTTCCCTTGGCGTATACGTGGCAGTGCCATCAGCCGTATTGAGCTTGACGGAACCATGCCTAGGTTTCGAGAGCAGCTTTATTTCTACGTCCGTCGGTGTGAGACCTTCGTCGTCGTCCAAGTCGTCAAGGGCAGAGCTATTCAAATCCTCGGCAACGACGTACCTCAAGAGCTTGAGCTTCTCTGACTTCTCCATATCGACCCACAGCAACGTCCGGCCGCTGGGAGAGTCATCACCGAGTCGCCACTCCGGCGGCTCGGCTGGCTTAGCGGCCGCAGTAGCAGTCGTCGACTTTTCTGCCTTGCGCTGCTCAGAGCTATATTCGTTAAGGTCGCAGTATGCGAAAACCACCGAACCGATGAGAACAAGACTGAGGCAACCGGCGCAGCCGCCTCCATCACTCTTGGCCATGCCGAGAGCCCCCACTCCGTAGAGATCCACCCCAGGTAACGGCAGGATCGTACACCCTTGCGACCGACGAGAATTCGGCAACCTCGGCTCCGACCTGCTGCTCAACTAGGCGCACCATCTCAGGGCGATCTGATCGACCCTGAAACCGTGGCAGCCAGCCTCCTGCTATCACCAGGCGATCGGGAAGCCCGCACCGAAGGGGTCACCCCCCACCCCCTTCCGTCACCCAAACGAGTGAAGAAGTTCGTCCTCTTGGACGAGAAGCGCGCAGCGAAGTGAGACTTGCGCGCATGCCGCAAAGACCAGAACGCGAAGCGTCCGAAGCCAGGAGCAACGAGGCCGGCGGGCGACTCACACGGGAGATCGTAGACGGCTCGCCTGCTCTGGTGAGCAGGAACGGGCCGGTGACTGCGGTTTGGCGAGAGGTTGAGTGGTCGAAGGAGAAGCGGGTTCGCTTTGCACGGCTCATCCTCAAGATGACCGAGGCAGAAGAAGACGAGGGCGAGGAAGGTAAGCGGGCGACGTGAGGATGACGCCCACTTATCTATAGCCAACGGCCGCAGTCGGATCGTGCGACTGTGGCCGTTACTCGTCATCGTTTGACTCGGCCGCGGACAGCCAAGATAGCCAGACCTAGGAGCACCGGCTCAGTGAAGCGAGAAGCCATCTCCGTATAGGTGCCGGCCGTGGTCAGGTCTTGTCCGGAAGAACGGAATACGACCGAGTTGATTACCACTCTCAGGGACTTCTCGAATCGCTCGGTCGATAGGCGCTCGCTCCACGGCCCAGTGGGATTAACCGGATCGGGCGTGTCCGTGGTCATCGTGATGTTGCGGCCGTTGAGCGTTCCGGTGCTGATCGGCTTCGAGGAGTCCTGCGGCAAACCCCACAGCATCATCGCTAGCACGGTGGCGGTCATAGCCGCGAGCAACCAACCCACGGCGCGGGAAGCGCGCAGCCCGTAGCCGGACAGCGCCCAGTAGGCCGTGAGCAGGGCACGCTCAGCCCACGGGATGTCGTCGGCGTGACGGCGCATCTCCATCTCGCCGTAGTAGAAATCAGCAGCCCCAGGCTCGTGCTTGCTGTCTTCAAAGCTCTTGCGCAACTGCCGATACACAGGCGCCAGCGCAGCGGGCTCCAACGCCTCCTCCTCCTCCGGCGCAGGCGTCCAGCCGTCTGCGGAGCGGGTGGCACGCCAGTGATGCTCCTCGGCCAGCGTCCGGCGCGGCGTCCAACGCACTGGCCGCACACCACGCCACCGCAGCCCAGAAGGTGCAACAGCCAGGGTGTAGCGCCCTTCCAGCCGTAGCTGGTCGAGGTGGATGGTTCCGGCAAACCGGCAGTCAGCGAGGTCGATGTCGGTGAGCACCAAGTGGGCTGCGTCCACCCCTCGCAGCGACATAACCCGCACTCGGGGGTCCACAAATCCCGGTTCTGCTATGTCTCCAGCGTCTCCGATGAAAGGCCGAGAGCGGGCCGAGATGCTTACCGGGTACTCCACAACAGCATCACTCAGGTCTACAGCGGAATATCGCAGCCGCAAGGCAGCTGTGGAAAACCATCGCGTTCTTCTACAGAGCAGGCCCGCCGATACCGCTTCAATAGTTACGGCGGCACCGAATACCGCCTCTGAAAAGTTCAGCGTCCCCGCGCATACCAGCGGACCCAACGCTCCCGCACTTTCAAATTTTGCCCGCTTGAACGTAACACTACTATCGAACCTTGCCTCGCCAAAAATAATTTCATCACTGAACGTCGCGCCCCCGAACATGGAATAACCAGCGATCACCACACCATCGAAACGAGCAGGACCATCGAACCTCGCCCCGACAAACATGGCGTCGTTACCGATTTCCGCCCCTGAGAACCAAGCGTCGCTACCAAACTTGACTCCACTGAACATGGCAGCATCTTCAATATTTACATCAAGAAACCAGGCAGGGCCATCGAACACCGCATCAACGAACCGGGCTCCGGCACAAAACTTCGCCTTCTCGAATCGAGCTTCACCACCGAACGTGACGTCACTAAATCGACCCTCCCCTTCGAATCTCGAATAGTCGAATTGGGCATCTCGTTCGAACATCGCCTCGTTAAATACGGCATCGCGAGAGAACTTTGCATCGAAGAATTGAATTTTGCCGCTGAATCTAGCCCTGCTGAACCAGGCGTCACCATTAAAAACCACCCCGTTAAATTGAGCGTCATCATCGAAAAAGGCCTCAGCGAACCAAGCCTTTCCCAACACCGGCTGCTCTGCGGCAGGCCCTGCAAGCGCGGCGAGCAGTTCGCGCAGTAGTCCCGAAGTGAAGGGAGTGCCGCGATGATCGACGTCAGCGCCAGGGGTCAAAGTTCCAAGGTAAATAGCACGGTCAGTTTCACCCATATGCGCCAGACAGGTGCTGTGCCCGAGGACACGGACACCACGGCATCCAACACGGTCGGTCCTGGAGTCGGGACTGTGGCTGCCGCAGTGCGGCCAGTCCGGCGGGGTTCGAAACGGATCGAGGTCTGTGGAGGTCATGCCTCAGAGACGCCCAAACGTGTCCGGGTAGTTTCCGCCCCCTGGAGCCTCATCAGGTGACCAGTCACGACCGTCCGACGGGTGTCGCCGCCTCATCGCACGACCCTGCATCGCATACCGTTACTGCGGCCAACCGCCAGCACTGCTCGAACCCCGCGCCCTCCTACCGTTACACGGCCATAGACGGGACCGTGAGAGCCGGTCTCGCCCTGGGCGCCAAGGGCCGTACGCGGCGGGTCGCTGGGCCGCTGTGTGCCCTTCTAGACCGGCCAGAGCCCCGACTGCCTGCAACTCCCCTGCTGATGCTGTACTCTCGCCCGGCGTAAGTCTGCCTCCTTCGCCTCGTCCAGGAAGAGCACACCGTGGTGGGCGAGGGAGACGGCCCCGGGTCTGGGCAGACCGCTGCCGCCGCCCACCAGGGAGGCGGTGGTGGCCGAGTGGTGCGGGGCGCAGTAGGGGGGTCGCTCGACCAGCGGCTGGCCGGGCGGCAGCGCCCCGGCGACGGAGTGGACGGCCGTGACCTCCAGTGCCTCCTTCGGGGTGAGCGGCGGCAGCAGTCCGGGGAGCCGTTCGGCGAGCATGGTCTTGCCCGCGCCCGGCGGTCCCTTGAAGAAGATGTGGTGGCGCCCCGCCGCGGCCACCTCCAGGGCCCTGCGGGCGGCTTTCTGCCCGGCGACCTCGGCGAGGTCCACCCGTCGTTCGCCACCCAGTCCCGCGATCCCTCCCCCGGCGCCGGGCACGGTGAGACCGGCGAGCATGGTGGCGTCGGTGCCGTGCCCGTCCGGGCACTCCTCCTCGGGTACGGGCTCGTCGGTGAGGACGGCGACGAGCTGGCGCAGGGAGCGGACGCCGAGGACGGAGACGCCGGGGACCAGGGCGGCCTCGGACGCGGTCTGCTCGGCGACGACGACCTGGCGGTATCCGGCGTCCGCGGCGGCCAGGACCGCCGGCAGGACGCCGCGGACGGGCCGGACGCGCCCGTCCAGGCCCAGCTCGCCGATCATCACGAGTCCGGTGAGTTCGCGGGGGTCGATCCGCTCGGCGGCTCCGAGCACCGCACAGGCGACCGCGAGGTCGAACCCACTGCCGCTCTTGGGCACCGAGGCGGGACTGAGCCCGACGGTGAGTTTCTTCTGGGGCCAGTCGACACCGGAGTTGACGACCGCGGCCCTGACCCGGTCGCGGCTCTCCACCAGGCTCTTGTCGGGCAGGCCGACGAGGGTGAAGGTGGCCAGCCCCGGTTCGAGGTCGGCCTGGACCTCGACGACCACGCCCTCGACGCCCACGAGGGCGACCGAGCAGGTGCGGGCGAAGCCCATGTCAGGCCACCCCCCTGACGTGCTGCACCCGGGGGGCGCCGCGCTCGGGCAGGACGACGCCGACGAGGTCGATGCGCACGCCTCCGGTCGGCGGGCGGCCGTAGCGGGCGATCCAGCGTTCGCTGAGCCACTGGGAGGCGAGTCTGCGCAGCCGCTCGGCCTTGCGCGGGGTCACGGCCGACATCGGGTGCCCGTACGGGCCGGCCCGGCGCGTCTTGACCTCGCAGACGACGAGTGCGTCGGCGTCCCGGGCGACGATGTCGATCTCGCCGTCGCGGCAGCGCCAGTTCCGTTCGAGGACGGCCATGCCCGTCTCGCGCAGCCGGCGGGCGGCAAGGTCCTCGCCGTAGCGCCCGAGTGCGTTCCTGCTGTTCATCGGTACCACCTCCGGCGCCGACTGTGGCGGCTGGGGAGGCGATTTGGGTGATCATGGTCCGATCCGGTGGACTACCGGCCGGTTGTGGATATCTCGCTCACCCGTACGAGGTACCCCGTAGTCGCGGCGTTGACGGGAACGACGGAACGACGGGAACGGCAGGAGCGACAGAAACGGTGGCCGGCTCCGGGCTCACCTCTTGAAGCCGGAGTCCTCGGGCAGGTCCAGGTCGCTCTTGTTCAGCTCCTCGATGTTCACGTCCTTGAAGGTGAGCACCCTCACCTGTTTGACGAAGCGGGCCGGCCGGTACATGTCCCACACCCAGGCGTCGGCCATCGAGACTTCGAAGAAGACCTCACCCTGAACCGAGTGCACCTGCATCTCGTAGTCGTTGGTGAGGTAGAAACGGCGTTCGGTCTCGATCACGTACCTGAACAAGCCGACGACGTCCCGGTACTCCCGGTAGAGCTTCAGCTCCATCTCGGTCTCGTATTTCTCGAGGTCCTCGGCGCTCATGGCGTGTTCCCCTTCAGCCGTGCGTTCCCCCATTGTGCGTCAGTTCCGCGCGCTTGCCGCGGACCGAGCCGATCGCCCCGTACCCGGCGCCGCCGAGGATCAGCAGAGCGCCGGCCCCGATCGCGGTCAGGGCGGGGCCCAGCGGCCCCGGCCGGGAGGTCCCGCCGGGCAGGTCCGCGAAACCGGCCGGGCGCTCGACCATGCCCGCGTGGCCCAGCGGCCAGACGGTGGCGTCGACCCGGCCCGTCACCGCCTCCCGGGGCACGGAGCCGTTGTTGGCGTCCTCCAGGTGCGTGCGCGAGTCCAGTGACCCTTCCCGGTGGTCGCCGAGGAGGAAGAGCTGCCCCTCGGGCACGGAGGCCTCGAAGGCGGAGAAGGATGCCCGTTCCTCCTCCAGCCGGTACGGCTCGTCGACGGGATCGCCGTTGACGGTCAGCTTCCCCTGCTCGTCACAGCACTCCACGGTGTCGCCGCCGACGCCGACGACGCGTTTGATCATCGGCATGTTGCCCCACAGCGGATCGAGGAAGACGACGACGTCGCCGCGCCGGACCTCGTCGCCGTCGATGCGCTCGGCCAGCACCCGGTCCCCGGCCTCGACGGTGGGCGACATGGAGTCGGTGGGCACGGCGTAGGGCTGGTACAGCACCGCGGCCCAGACGAAACCGCCCAGGAAGAGGACGCAGCCGATCGCCACGGCCGCCGACGACAGCACCTGGCCCATACGGCCGCGGCCCTTCCCGGTACGTTCGGCTCTGCTCACTCGCGCTCCCGGAAAAGATCTGGGTCCACCGGCGGTCTGCGCCGCACCCTACCCCCGGGTACGCTTCCGGGTCAGCCCTCGGCCCGCCCGTCCGTCCCGCTCACGGCGCCAAACGCCGTCCCGGACGCCGCGGCGGCCCCTTCCGCGCTCCCCTTCACGGCCCTCGCCCTCAGGCGCCGCCGCCACATCACCAGCGGCACCGCGCCCGCCAGGCCCAGTGCCGCGGGAGCCGCGGCCAGGCCCTGCTCGGCGAAGGTGTCGGGCACCGGGAGGGTGCCCCAGCGGTCGATCGGCCACGCCTTGACCACGGCCCGTCCCACGACCTCGTCCACGGGCACCGTCCCCTGTCCGGGGAGCTGCTGGTGGAAACGGGAGTCCAGCGAGTTGGAGCGGTGGTCGCCCATCACCCAGATCCGGCCCTCGGGGACCTTGACCGGGCCGAAGCCCTCACTGCCGCAGGGAGCGTCCCCGGGGTAGATGTAGGACCCCTCCTCCAGAGCCTTGCCGTTGACCGTGACGGGGCCGTTCTTCTCGCAGGCCACGGTGTCGCCGCCGACCGCGATGACCCGCTTGATCAGGTCCTGCTCCTCGGCGGAGGGCATCAGGCCGATGAAGCTCATGAAGTCCTGGAAGACGTTGGTGTCCTGCTGGACCGACGGGTCGAGCCAGCCGCCCGGGTCGTGGAAGACGACGACCTCGCCGCGCTCGGGTTCGGCCCCGAACCAGGGGGTCAGCTTGTCCACCAGCACCCGGTCGCCCCGCTGGAGGGTGTTCTGCATCGAGTCGGAGGGGATGGAGAACGCCTGCAGCAGGAACGTCTTGATCCCCAGGGCCAGCAGCAGCGCGATGCCGATGAGGATGGGCAGTTCCTTCAGGAAGGAGCGTTGCTTCTTTTCCGTCACTCTCTCTCCGCTGTCCGGGCCCGCGGCCGTTTCCTCACCGCGCTCCACGGGCTCGCCTTCGGCCCGCCGCTCGGGCCCGTCCGCGTCGGAGCGCGCTCCGACCGCCACGTCCCCCACATCCACTCCTCACACCGATACCGCTCTTACCGCGCTGCAGCCCGCGCCTCAGCCGGTGCAGACCCACGCCTGCCACTCCCATAACGAGCGGGAGTTCCACAGGGCTCGGTATGTGCACCATGTCTTCGCCTCCGTCATTGTCGGCGCCCGCGGCCGCGGAGGCGGTCTCGCCGCGCGGGTCCGGCACCGACGCGTAGGTCTCGGGCTCCTCCAGCCGTCGCCAGTGGGAGTAGGGCCAGGCGATCACCACGGCCTTGCCCACCACCAGGCTCTCGGGGATGGTCCCCTTGCCCGGGTCCTGCAGGTGGTACCGGGAGTCGGCGGAGTTCGAGCGGTGGTCGCCCATCACGAAGATGCGGTTCTCGGGCACCTTCACCTCGAAGTCCATCTGCGAGGGCGCGTTGCCCGGGTGGAGGTACGGCTCGTTCAGGGGCGTGCCGTTGACCGTCACCCGGCCGTCCTCGTCGCAGCACACGACGGTGTCCCCGCCGATGCCGATGACCCGCTTGATCAGGTCCTGCTCCTCGGCGGAGGGCAGCAGACCGATGAAGGTCAGGAACTGCCTGCCCTGCTTGATGCCCACGGGGTCGTCCCGCTCCGGCTCCTCCCCCGGAGGCAGCCAGCCCCCGGGGTCCTTGAAGACCACCACGTCGCCGCGTTCGGGGCGCGAGCCGAACCAGGGGGTGAGCTTGTCCACCAGCACCCGGTCGTCGATCCTGATCGTCTGTTCCATCGAGCCGGAGGGGATGACGAACGCCTGTACCAGGAACGTCTTGAGCACCAACGCGATCAGCAGCGCGACGCCCACCAGGACGGGGATCTCCTTGGTCACCGACAGCCGCCGGCGCCGCCTGATCCGCTTGGCGGCGCGCCGCCGGTCGGCCCGGCCCTCGCCGGGGCCGCGCAGCGTGGTCCCGGGCTCCGGCGGGGTGCCGCCGCGGGCGGCCTCCCGCCGGCTGCCGCGCGGCCGTCCGCGCCTACCCATCCCGGCCCCGCAGAGAGGTCCAGCGGCCGGCCGGCCAGACGATCCAGTCGGCCCGGCCGATCACCCTGTCCACCGGTACGGTGCCGCCGCCGGGGGATCCGAGGTGGTCCCGGGAGTCGCTCGACCGGGAGCGGTGGTCGCCCATCACCCACAGCCGCCCCTCGGGAACCGCGATGTCGAACGGGACGGCCGAGGGCCGGTCGCCGGGATGCAGATAGGTCTCGTCCACCGGTTCGCCGTTCACCTCGATCCTCCCCCGTTCGTCGCAGCACCTGACCCTGTCGCCGCCGACTCCGACGACCCGCTTGACGTAGTCGGTCCCCCGCGACGGCTCCCGGTCGAACGAACCGGTCCCGTCGAACACCACAACGTCTCCGCGCGCCGGAAGGTTGCCGAAACGGTACGCCAGCTTGTTCACCAGGACGCGGTCGCCCGCTTCGAGGGTGTTCCCCATCGAGCCGCTCGGGATGCGGAAGGGTTCCGCCACGAACGTGTGGACCAGCAGGAGCAGCACGGCGACCGCGGCCACCGCGGCCCCCGGACGCACGAAACGCGACCGCCGCCTCCCGCCCCGTACGGGGTGGGAGGAGCGGTCGCGTTCCATGGGTCGCGTGTGCTGTTCGTCGGTGTTCATCGAGCCGAGAGCCTAACCCGGCGGCGCGGCGGACACCGGTGCGGACAGCGGCGCGGGGACCGTGCCCCGCGGGCGGCGCCGGACGCCGGGGCGTCCGGCGCT
This sequence comes from Streptomyces sp. ICN903, assembly GCF_022015835.1. Lineage (NCBI taxonomy): Bacteria > Bacillati > Actinomycetota > Actinomycetes > Kitasatosporales > Streptomycetaceae > Streptomyces > Streptomyces sp. ICN903. Next base: position 40,766 of record NZ_JAKMAY010000007.1, read on the forward strand.
CCACCGCGCGGACCGGCCGTGGATCAGCGCTCGCGCTTCTCCTTGATCTTGGCGGCCTTGCCGCGCAGCTCGCGCAGGTAGTACAGCTTGGCGCGGCGGACGTCACCGCGGGTGACGACCTCGATCTTCTCGACGACCGGGGTGTGCACCGGGAAGGTGCGCTCCACGCCGACGCTGAAGCTGACCTTGCGGACGGTGAAGGTCTCGCGGACGCCGGAGCCCTGGCGGCGGATGACGACACCCTTGAACTGCTGCACACGGGAGCGGTTGCCCTCGATGACGCGCACGTGGACGTTGACGGTGTCGCCGGGGCGGAAGGTGGGGATGTCGCTGCGCAGCGAGGCGGAGTCGACGCTGTCGAGAAGGTGCATGACCGTCTGCTTTCCTCGCCGATGCCACAGGTCATCGGCGGAATCGTTCGTTGGGTTCGGTGAGCCGTCGTACCGGTCGGGCGTTGTTCCCCCTGTGGCAGGGTCGCGCGCCGGACGCGAGGCAGCGGCCTATTCTTCCACGCCCCGGGCCGCGGGCCCAAATCGGCCGTCGGGGCGCTCGGTCCAGCCCAGCTCCGCCAGGAGCCTGCGGTCGTCGGCGTCCAGCGCGGCGGGGTCGCACCTCTCGATCAGGTCCGGGCGGTGGCGCACTGTGCGGCGGAACGCCTGGTCGCGGCGCCAGCGGGCGATCCTGCCGTGGTGGCCGCTGAGCAGCACCTCGGGGATGTCCCGGCCGCGCCACACCGGGGGCTTGGTGTAGACGGGGCCTTCCAGCAGGTCGGCCATGGCGCCGGGCGCGAAGGAGTCGTCGCGGTGGGACTCGGCGTTGCCCAGGACCCCGGGCAGCAGCCGGGCGACGGCCTCCACCATGACCAGCACGGGCGCCTCGCCGCCGGCCAGCACGTAGTCGCCGATGGACAGCTCGCGCACCCGCAGGCGCTCGCCGTACTCCTCGACGACGCGGCGGTCGATGCCCTCGTAGCGGGCGGGGGTGAAGACCAGCCACGGCTCGGCGGCCAGTTCGACGGCCGTCCGCTGGGTGAACGGGCTGCCGCTGGGGGTGGGGACGACCAGGACCGGACCCTCGCCCCGCCCGTCCCCGCCCGAGGCGATGACCGAGTCCAGCGCCTCGCCCCACGGCTCGGGCTTCATCACCATGCCGGGGCCGCCGCCGTAGGGGGTGTCGTCGACGGTGTTGTGCCGGTCGTGGGTCCACTGCCGCAGGTCGTGGACGCGTACGTCGAGCAGGCCGCGGGCGCGCGCCTTGCCCACCAGGGAGACGTTCAGCGGCTCCAGGTACTCGGGGAAGATCGTGACGACGTCGATCCGCATCAGACGCCGTCCTCCGCGTCCCCGCCGCCTTCTCCGTCCCCGCCCGCCGCACCGTCCCGAGCGCCGTTCCCGGTGCGGGATCCGGCGATCTCGGCGCGGTCGTCGATGAGCCCCGGCGGCGGGTCGATGACGGCCCGCTGCCCCTCCAGGTCGATCTCGGGGACGATCTCACCGACGAAGGGGACGAGCACCTCGCCGCCGTCGGGCCCGCGCACCACGAGCAGGTCCTGGTGGGGCAGGTGGGCGATCTCCTCGATGCGGCCGACGGGCGTTCCGTCGCGGGTGACGACGTCGAGGTCGATCAGCTGGTGGTCGTAGTACTCGTCGGGGTCCTCGGGGGTCTCCTCCGGATCGACCTCGGCGATCAGCAGGGTGCCCCGCAGCGCCTCGGCGGCGGTGCGGTCCCTCACGCCCTCGAAGCGCAGCAGCAGCCGGCCGCTGTGGACGCGCCCGGACTCGATGGTCAGGGGGCCCGCGGAGGCGGGGTCGGTGGCCAGGACGGCGCCGGGGGCGAGGCGCACCTCGGGTTCATCGGTGCGCACCTCCACCGTGACCTCGCCCTTGATCCCGTGGGCACGGCCGATGCGCGCGACTACCAACTGCACTGCTCGTCACTCCAGGTTCTCGCCGGTTCCCGTACGCCGGCGGTCACGGCACGGGCCGGGAGCGGCGGTGCCGCTCCCGGCCCGTGCCGGTGCTCTGCGTTGTCTGCCGCGGCCCTCAGCGGACCTGGTCCACGTCGACGAGGTCGACGCGGACGCCCCGCCCGCCGAGAGCGCCCACGACGGTGCGCAGCGCGCGTGCGGTGCGGCCGTTGCGGCCGATCACCTTGCCGAGGTCGTCGGGGTGGACCCGGACCTCCAGCACGCGCCCGCGACGCAGGTTGCGGGCGGCGACCTGCACCTCGTCGGGGTGGTCGACGATGCCCTTCACCAGATGGTCGAGGGCCTCTTCCAGCATGGTCACGCCTCGGTCGACTCGGCGGCGGCCTCGGCCTCGTCCGCCTTCTTGTCGGCCTTCTTCGCCTTCTGGGTGATGGCCTCACCCTTGGGCTCGTCCGCCGACTCCTTGGCGGCGGCCTCGAAGAGGGCGCGCTTGTCGGCCTTGGGCTCGGCGACCTTCATCGGCTCCGGGGCCGGCAGACCCTTGAACTTCTGCCAGTCGCCGGTGACCTTCAGGATGGCCAGGACCGGCTCGGTCGGCTGCGCGCCGACGCCCAGCCAGTACTGGACGCGCTCCGAGTCGACCTCGATGCGGGAGGGGTTCTGCACCGGGTGGTACAGACCGATCTCCTCGATGGCCCGGCCGTCGCGACGGGTACGGGAGTCGGCGACGATGATGCGGTAGTGAGGCGAACGGATCTTGCCCAGTCGCTTCAGCTTGATCTTGACTGCCACGGCTGTGGTGTCTCCTGGTCTTTGGCGTGGTTGGACACGGCGGGATGCCACGTGGGGTTGTGGTACCCGAGTGTCCGAGTGGACGCGTCAGCCGGAGGAGAGAGGGGTCCTGTGCGGCTGTCGAGTACAGCCGCCCATTGTGCCACACCTCTTGTGCCGCACCCCGCGGGGGCAGCCGGTGCCCCGGCCTCCCCCGGCC
>NZ_JAKMAY010000070.1:0-22959 GCF_022015835.1 Streptomyces sp. ICN903
GACCATGGGGGACGTGGCCATGCGCGCGGGGGTGGCCAAAACCACCCTCTACCGACGCTGGGCGAGCAAGAGCGAGATGGTCGTTGACGCCGTCGCCGTCCTCTTCGACGAGTTGGAGCTGCCCGACCTCGGCAGCCTGCGGGCGGACGTCGAGAGCGTGGTGCTCGCCTTCGCCGCGCTGCTGGAGCGGCCGGAGACGAAGACGGCCCTGATGGCCGTCGTCGCCGAGGCCACCCGCGACGACGCGCTGCGCACCCGTATCCGCACCGCCATCGTGGAACGCCAGAAGCACCTGGTGGTCGAGGGGCGCCGCCGCGCCCAGGCCCGCGGCGAACTCCCGCCCGACCCGCCCGGCCCGGAGGGCGCCGCCGCGGCGGACCGCGCCGTCGATCTGGTCTTCGACGTGATCGCGGGCGCGGTCGTCCACCGCTCACTGGTCAGCGCGGAGAGCGTCACCCCGGTGTGGGCCCGCGCCCTGACCGCCCTGCTGCTGCACGGTCTGTCCTCCACCACCGGGCCCGCCCCCAAAAACGCCGCCGAGCCCGCACCGGACGACCGCTCCGGCGGCGTCTGACGGCCGCCGGCCCGGCCCCGTTCCCGGAAAGGCCGGGGCCGGGCGGCGGCCCCGGTGCGGTGCGGTGGCCGGTCGCGCGCCGGGCCGCCTCAGAAACCGGCGGGCTCGGTGTAGACGCCCCACTCCTCGCGCAGCACCCCGCAGATCTCGCCCAGCGTCGCCTCGGCGCGCACCGCCTCCAGCATGGGCTCGATCATGTTGGAGCCGTCCCGGGCGGCGGCCAGCATCCCGTCCAGGGCGGCGCGCACGCGCGCGTCGTCGCGTGCGGCCTTGCGGTCGGCCAGCACACGCACCTGCTCGCGCTCGACCTCGTGGCTGACCCGCAGGATCTCCAGGTCTCCGGTGACCGACCCGGTGTGGCAGTTGACGCCGACGACCTTCTTCTCGCCCTTCTCCAGCGACTGCTGGTAACGGAAGGCGGCCTCGGCGATCTCGCCGGTGAACCAGCCGTCCTCGATGCCGCGCAGGATGCCGGAGGTGATCGGGCCGATGGGGTGGTTGCCGTCCGGCACCGCGCGGCGGCCGCGCTCCCTGATCTGCTCGAAGATCTTCTCGGCGTCGGCCTCGATCCGGTCGGTCAGCGCCTCGATGTACCAGGAGCCGCCCAGCGGGTCGGCCACGTTGGCCACGCCCGTCTCCTCCATCAGCACCTGCTGGGTGCGCAGCGCGATCTCCGCGGCCTGCTCGCTGGGCAGGGCGAGGGTCTCGTCCAGGGCGTTGGTGTGCAGGGAGTTGGTGCCGCCCAGTACCGCCGCCAGCGCCTCCACGGCGGTGCGCACCACGTTGTTGTACGGCTGCTGGGCGGTGAGCGAGACGCCGGCGGTCTGGGTGTGGAAGCGCAGCCACTGCGCCTTCTCGCTCTTCGCGCCGTACACGTCCCGCATCCAGCGCGCCCAGATCCGGCGGGCGGCGCGGAACTTGGCGATCTCCTCGAAGAAGTCCAGGTGCGCGTCGAAGAAGAACGACAGACCGGGCGCGAAGGCGTCCACGTCCAGGCCGCGCGAGAGGCCCAGCTCCACGTAGCCGAAGCCGTCGGCGAGGGTGTACGCCAGCTCCTGCGCGGCCGTCGAGCCGGCCTCGCGGATGTGGTAGCCGGAGACCGACAGCGGCTTGTACGCCGGGATGCCCCGGGCGCAGTGCTCCATCAGGTCGCCGATCAGGCGCAGGTGCGGCTCCGGCTCGAAGAGCCACTCCTTCTGCGCGATGTACTCCTTGAAGATGTCCGTCTGGAGCGTGCCGTTGAGGACGGAGGGGTCCACACCCTGCCGTTCGGCGGCCACCAGGTACATGCAGAACACCGGCACGGCCGGGCCGCTGATCGTCATCGAGGTGGTGACGTCGCCCAGCGGGATGTCCCGGAAGAGGACCTCCATGTCGGCGGCGGAGTCGATGGCGACACCGCAGTGGCCGACCTCGCCCAGCGAGCGCGGGTCGTCGGAGTCGCGGCCCATCAGGGTGGGCATGTCGAAGGCGACCGACAGCCCGCCGCCGCCGGCCGCGAGGATCATCTTGTAGCGCTCGTTGGTCTGCTCGGCGTTGCCGAAGCCCGCGAACTGGCGGATGGTCCAGGTCCGGCCGCGGTAGCCGGTGGGATACAGACCGCGGGTGAAGGGGAACTCGCCGGGCCAGCCGATCCTCTCGAACCCCTCGACGGTGTCGCCGGGCGCGGGGCCGTAGACCGGCTCGACGGGGTCGCCGGAGAGCGTGGTGAAGTCGGCGTCCCGCTTGCGTGCGGCGTCGTACCGGGCCTGCCAGCGGCGGCGGCCCTCTGCGATGGCGTCAGCGTCCATACGCACAAATTTACTAGGACGTCCAAGTAATTGTCGATGGAAGACCGCCCGGTGCGGTGTGGCGCACACGGACGGTCCAGCGGGCCTCGACCGCGGGCCCGGGCTCCCGGGGAGCCCTCAGGCCTCGGCGGGGACGGCCTCCTCGTCCTCGACCAGCGGCTCCACCTCGCGCGAGACCTTCCGCTCGACGAAGAACGCGGCGGTGGGGACGGTACCGGCGAGCAGCACCCAGGCCAGCTTGCCGAACTTCCACTTCGCCTTGGAGCCCAGGTCGAAGGCGAAGACCAGGTACAGCACGTACAGCCAGCCGTGGGCGAGGCTGACGACGTAGGTGAAGCCCTCCGCCGCCTCCATCTCCAGCAGGTACTTGCCGATCATGCCGATGACCAGCAGGACCAGCAGGACACCGGTGACGTAGGCCATCACCCGGTAGCGGGTGAGCACGCTCTTCTTCATGCACACGAGCGTAACCGGCACCGCGCGGCGCCCGGCCGGGGCCCCGGACCGGCGGAACCCGGCGGTCCGGTGAGAGCGCGGCGGGAGCGCGGCTCAGCCTTCCTTGAAGTCCCCCGCGGCCACACGCAGCGGCCTGAGCAGCGCGAAGATCTCGTCGCACTCCTCGTCGTCGTAGGCACCCAGCCCGAAGTCCATCGCCATCAGGTCGCGGGTGGCCGCCTCGCACACCTCGCGCCCCCGGTCGGTGATGGAGGCGAGCGTGCCGCGGCCGTCGTTGGGGTTGGGGCGCTTGGCCACCAGACCGGACCTCACCAGGCGGTCGACGGTGTTGGTCACGGAGGTGGGGTGGACCATCAGCCGCTCGCCGATCTTCGACATCGGCAGCTCGCCCGCCTTGGAGAAGGTCAGCAGCACCAGCGCCTCGTAGCGGGCGAAGGTCAGACCGTAGGGCTTGACGACGGCGTCGACCTCGGCGAGCAGGATCTGGTGCGCGCGCATGATCGAGGTGATCGCGGCCATCGAGGGCACGGAGCCCCATCGCTGCTTCCACAGTTCGTCGGCGCGGGCGATCGGGTCGAACGTCAGGCTGAGCGGCTTCGGCACGGCTACGACCTTACCGGCCGGTCATATCGTGGTCAGCTCCGTCTCAGCACTCGGTCCGTCCCGTCCGGCGGTGGCGCCACCGCCGGACGGGACGGACCGGCGCTCAGCCCAGGTGCCGCTCGACGGTGGCGACCTTGGAGGTCAGACCGTCGGTGACACCGGGGCGGATGTCGGCCTTGAGGACGAGCGAGACGCGCGGCGCCCGGGCCTCGACGGCGGCCACCGCCCGCCGCACGACCTCCATGCACTCCTCCCACTCGCCCTCGATGGAGGTGAACATCGCGTCGGTGCGGTTGGGCAGCCCGGACTCGCGGACCACGCGCACCGCGTCGGCGACGTACTCCCCCACGTCCTCGCCGACCCCGAGCGGAGTGACCGAGAAGGCGACGATCACGCGTCCACCGCCCCCGTACGGGGCCGCTCGTCCTGCCCGGCACGCTCGGCGCGGGCCCGGGCGGCGATCACGCTCGCCTCGGCCTCGCGGCGCAGCAGCCGGTCGGCGTAGAAACCGCCGCCGGGCAGCACCGAGAGCACGAAGTAGAGCGCGGCGCGGCCCAGCGGCCACCTGGCGCGGTTCCAGGCGTCCAGCCAGAAGATCACATAGAGCACGAAGAGGGCGCCGTGGACGGCGCCCATCACCGGCACCGCGTTGAACTCGGTCGTGCGCTTGAGCACGGAGCACACCAGAAGCAGCAGGAAGGAGACCGCCTCCGGGGTGGAGACGAGCCGGAGGCGGCGGAGCGCCGAAGCGGTCTTGAGGTCCACGGGAGATCCTTTGTGAAGGGATGCACAAGCTCTGCCATTGTGGCAGCCTCCCGCCGGGCGCCCTCGTCCGGGTAGATTCGCACCGTGGCTCAGTTCCGACTCCAAGGCGGCAAGGTCCTCGCCGTCGACCTGGCGGGCGACACGGTCAGGGCCAAGAACGGCTCGATGGTCGCCTACGACGGCCAGATGGCCTTCAAGAAGCTCACCGGCGGCGGTGAGGGCCTGCGCGGCATGGTCACCCGCCGCCTCACCGGCGAGCAGATGGAGATGATGGAGGTGAAGGGGCAGGGCACCTGCTACTTCGCCGACCGTGCGAGCGACATCAGCCTGGTGGCGCTCCAGGGGCAGAAGCTCCACGTGGAGTCCAGCAACCTGCTGTGCGCCGACGGCTCCCTGCGCACCGGCACCACCTTCACCGGGCTGCGCGGCGCCTCCCAGGGCAACGGCCTGTTCACCACCACGGTCGAGGGCACCGGCACGGCCGCGCTGATGTCGGACGGCCCAGCGGTGGTGCTGCGCGTCACACCGCAGTCCCCGCTCCAGGTGGACCCGGGGGCGTACGTGGCCCACACCGGGGACCTGCGGCAGGAGTTCCAGACGGGCGTGAACTTCCGGACCTTCATGGGCGAGGGGTCGGGCGAGTCCTTCCAGATCCGCTTCGAGGGCGAGGGGCTGGTCTACGTCCAGCCCAGCGAGCGGAACACGATCGGCGGTGACATCTGATGCCGTTCAGGGAGATCGGCTCCAAGATGGTCGAGGCCCGGGTGGCGCCCGGGCAGCGGATGTTCAGCCAGCGCGGCGCGATGATCGCGTACAAGGGCGAGGTCTCCTTCACGCCCAGCATCCAGGGCGGCCAGGGCGGCATCGGCTCGATGATCGGGCGGCGGCTGGCCGGCGAGGCGGCTCCGCTGATGGTGGTCGAGGGCGACGGCACGGTGCTGTTCGGCCACGGCGGCCACCACGTCGAGGTGGTCGAACTGTCCGGCGACACCCTCTACGTGGAGGCCGACCGGCTGCTCGCCTTCGACGGGACGCTGGAGCAGGGCACGATGTTCATGGGCTCCCAGGGCGGGGTCATGGGCATGGTGCGCGGCCAGGTGACCGGACAGGGGCTGTTCACCACGACGCTCTCCGGGCACGGCTCGGTGGCCGTGATGGCCCACGGCGGGGTGATCCGGCTCCCGATCGCCCCGGGCCGCCCCGTCCACGTCGACCCGCAGGCGTACGTCGCCCACCACGGCGACGTGCGGAACAAGCTCTCCACGGCGCTCGGCTGGCGGGACATGATCGGGCGCGGCTCGGGCGAGGCGTTCCAGCTCGAACTGTCCGGGCAGGGCGAGGTGTTCGTACAGGCCAGCGAGGAGAAGCTTTGAACGGTCCGATCGTCCACGACGCCCACACCCTGCCGTCGAACGACAACGTCAACCCCTACGCGTTCTGCGTGGACCTGTCGGGCCGGTGGTTCCTGCAGAAGGGGAAGATGATCGCCTACTACGGGCAGATCACCTTCAACGGCATCGGCCACGGCCCCCTGGACCGGCTGGTCGCCACCAGCTTCCACTCCCCGCTGCACGCCTCGGACTGGGTGGTCGCCGAGGGCAAGGGCAGGATGCTGCTCGCCGACCGCGCCTTCGACGTCAACTCCTACGACCTCGAGGACGGCAACCTCACCATCCGCTCGGGCAACCTGCTGGCCTTCGAACCGAGCCTGGCACTGAAGCAGTCCATCGTCCCCGGTTTCGTGACCCTGCTGGGGACGGGGAAGTTCGTGGCGGCCTCCAACGGCGAGGTGCACTTCGTGGAGCCGCCGGTCCGGGTCGATCCGCAGGCGCTGGTCGGCTGGGCGGACTGCCCCTCGCCCTGCCACCACTACGACCACCAGTACATGCGCGGCGTGCTCGGCGGGCTGCGGGCGATGACCGGGATCGGCGGAGTCTCCGGCGAGGAGCACCAGTTCGACTTCACCGGGGCGGGCACGGTGCTGATCCAGTCGACCGAGGTGCTGATGGAGGAGCGGAACACCGGCACTCCTCCGCCGTCGCAGCCGGGCGTCCCCGGCGCGGGCGGCGGACACGGCGGGCGCGGCGGGCAGCAGACGCCGCAGCTCCCGGGCCAGTTGGGCGACATCCAGCGCCGCTTCGGACTGTGACCGGATCGCTTCCCCCGGTGAGGGTCCGCGGTGAGAGCGCTCCCGGTCGCCGGGTAGAGTCCGACGGCATGCAGAGCGACAAGGAAACCCGCTGGCTGAGCGGAGAGGAGCAGCGCGCCTGGCGCGTCCACCTCGACGTCAACAGGCTCCTCACGCACCAACTGGAGCGGGACCTCCAGCCGTTCGGGCTGACCATGAACGACTACGAGATCCTGGTGAACCTCTCCGAGTCGGACGACCACCGGATGCGGATGAGCGATCTGGCCGCCGCCACCCTGCAGTCCAAGAGCCGTCTGTCCCACCAGATCACCCGCATGGAGAAGGCCGGGCTGGTGCGCCGGGAGAACTGCGAGTCCGACAGGCGCGGGCTGTTCGCGGTGCTGACCGAGCACGGCTGGAAGACGATGCGCGAGGTGGCGCCGCACCACGTCGCCTCGGTGCGGCGCCACTTCATCGACCTGCTCACTCCCGAGGCGCTCGGCGGACTGCACGGCTCGCTGGTCCCGGTCGCCGAGCATCTGCGGTCGCTGCGCGGACGCGGCTGAGGCGCTCCGCCGAACCCCCGCGCCCCGGGGGGAGTTCTTGGGGGATGATGAGGAAGACCCGCTCGACTGCCGTGACGGACAAGACGCGGCGGGTCCGCGGCTGACCGGCCCTTTCCGGGGGAGCGCTGGACCGGACGAGCGGGAGGGTCCTCTGCCGCCGGACCCGCGCCAGAGGTGACCTCCGATGAGCCAGCCACCACCGGGCCAGCCGCCGCACGACGGCTTCGGCCCTCCGCAGTACCCGGGCGGGCAGCCGCAGCAGCCCCGGCAGCCGCCGCCCCCGCCGCCGCAGGGCGGGCCGCCGCAGGCGCCTCCCCCGGGTTACGGCGGCCCGGCGGCGTACCCCCAGGGCGGGCAGTCCGGCTACGCCTACCCCCAGGGCGGACAGCCGCCCCAGCAGCCCTACGGGCAGCCCAACCCGTACGCCGCCTATCCCCCGCCCCCGCAGGGCGCCGGCGGGGCCCCGAAGGGCGCGAAGGGCAGGGTGGCCCTCATCGTCGGCGGCGCCGTGGTGGCGCTCGCCCTCATCGGCGGCGGGGTGTACCTGGCGGTCGGCGACGACGACGGCGAGCCCGGCGCGGCCGCCACCGTGAGCCCGTCCCCGAGCGCCTCCTCCGAACTGTCGCAGGAGGCGGAGGAGCCGGCGGAGCCGACCCCCGAGGAGACGGCGGAGGATCCGCTCGACGACTACGAGCCCACCGACGAACCGGCCGGGGAGCCGCCCGCCGGGAACGACTTCAGGGGGCAGTGGCAGGGCGAGGGCGCCAGGACCCTGACCGTCGGCAAGGCGTTCGAGAGCGGGGAGGCCGAGGGGAAGAACTCGGTCTCCTGGATCGAGTTCGGCGGCGACGGCATATGCGTGGGGATCGGCGAGAACCAGAGCCGCGGCTACCGGATGGCGCTCAAGTGCGGCGAGGGCGACGACGAGGAGTACATCGCCGGCACCGCCAGCAAGACCTCGGACGGCGAGAGCATCGAGATCAAGTGGGACGACGGGGGCGGGACCGACACCCTCGACTGGATCGGCGACGACAACCTCCGGTGAACCCCCGGTGCCGCCCGGAGTCGTCCGGCCCCGCCCGGGCTACCCGGACTCCCCGGCCCGCCCGGTCCGCCCGGGCGAGGCCGGGGCCGCGGCGGGCAGTCGCAGGGTGAACAGCGCGCCGCCCTCGGCCGCCCGGCCGACGGTGAGGCCGCCACCGTGCCGGACCGCCACGTCGCGGGCGATGGCCAGTCCCAGCCCGGCGCCGCCGTCGTCCCGGCTGCGCGCGTCGTCCAGCCGTACGAACCGCTCGAAGATCCTCTCCCGCTCCTCCTCCGGCACCCCGGCGCCGTCGTCGGCGACCTCCAGTACGGCCTGCCCGTGCTCGCGGCCCACCCGCACCCGGACGCGGGAGTCCGCGTGGCGCTGGGCGTTGTCCAGGAGGTTGCCGAGCACCCGGGCGAGCTGGCCGCGCGAGCCGGCCACCTCCACCGGTTCCCCCTCCTCGCCGTCCTCCAGGGCGACGGCGACCCGGTCGCCGGTGCGCTGCGCCAGTTCCTCCCGCACCAGCGCGTACAGGTCCACCCGCGCGTCCCCGGGGCGCTCCCCGGCGTCCAGGCGGGCCAGCAGCAGCAGATCGGCGGCGAGCGCCTGCAGCCGTACGGTGTCGTGGACCGCGCCGTCGATGTCGAGCAGCCCGGGGTGGGCGGCGGCGACCTCCAGCTGGGTGCGCAGGGAGGCGATCGGGCTGCGCAGTTCGTGCGAGGCGTCGGCGACGAAGCGGCGCTGCCGCTCGACGGACGCCTCCAGGGCGCTCAGGGTCTCGTTGGTGGTCCGCGCCAGGCGTGCCACCTCGTCGCGGGAGGGGGGCTCGGGCACGCGCCGGGACAGATCGCTGCCCGCCGCGATGGCCGCCATCTCCTGCCGGATGCCCTCCACCGGGCGCAGCGCGCCCCGGGTGACCAGCCAGGTGACGCCCCCGACGACGGCGAGCAGCGCGGGCAGCCCGGCGAGCATGGTGCCGGTGACGGTCGAGACGGCCTCCTCCTGCTCGGCGAGGGAGGCGCCGGCGTAGACGGTGACGGGGACGCGGTCGCGGGTGACGCTCTGCACGGCGACCAGGCGGAAGTCCTGCGTCGCCACCGCCCGGGAGCGGTCGTAGGTCACCTCGCCGTCCCCGTCGACGGGCAGGGCGACGGTCCGGGTGACGCTGTTGCGGTCCACCGCGACGGGTTCGTCGGACGGCTCCGGGGTGGCGCCGTCGTCGCTCCCGTCGTCACCGCCGTCGCGGTCGTCGCGGTCATCGTCGTCGTCACGGTCGTCGTCGTCACCGCCGTCGTCGCCGCTGTCCTCCGGGGAGGGCGTGGCGGGCGCCTGCCGGGGCTCGTCCGGCCTGTTGAAGTCGGCCACGGGCCCGCGTCCGCGCAGCGGGTCACCGGCTCCGAGCACCGCGCCGGAGGCGTCCACGACCTGCACCGGCTCGTCGTCCGCCAGCGCCTCCACCTCCGCCACCCGGTCCGCCGGTACGTCGGCGACCCCGGCGGCGACCTCGCGGGCGGTGGTCTCGGCGTGCAGCCGGGCGTTCTCGGTGAGGCCCCCGCGGAGCACCTCGACCACCGCGATCCCGGCGGCCACCAGGGCCACCGCCACCACGAGCGTGGCGCCGAGCGCGGCGCGCACCCGGACGGTGAGCCGGGCGAGCGGGGAGAGCGCGGGCCTACGCACCGGTCCTCACCAGCCGGTATCCGGCGCCGCGCACGGTGGCGATCGCCGCGCTGCCCAGCTTGCGGCGCAGCGCGCTGACGTACACCTCGACGATGTTGACGTCGCCCTCGTAGGCGAAGTCCCAGACGTGTTCGAGGACCTCCGACTTGGAGACCACCTCCCCGGCACGCACCGCCAGGTACTCCAGCACGGCGAACTCCTTGGCCGTCAGCGCCACTTCGCGCCCGTCCAGGGTCACCCGCCGCGCGGCGGGGTCCACGGTCAGCCCGCCCACCCGCAGCACGGACGCCCCGCCCCGGGTGCGGCGGCGCAGCAGCGCCCTCACCCGGGCGAGCAGCACCACGTAGGAGAACGGCTTGGTGAGGTAGTCGTCGGCGCCGGTGTCCAGGCCCTCGGCCTCGTCGTACTCGCCGTCCTTGGCCGTCAGCATCAGGATCGGCGTCTCGTCCCCGGCGGCGCGCAGGGCCGAGCAGACGCGGTAGCCGTTCATGCCCGGCAGCATGATGTCGAGGACGATCAGGTCGTACGAGCCCTCGGTCGCCCGGTGCAGCCCGTCCATCCCGTCGTGGGCCACGTCGACGGCGAACCCCTCGGCCGTCAGGCCCCTGGCCAGTGACAGGGCGAGCCGCTTCTCGTCCTCCACGATCAGTACGCGCATGGGGCCAGCCTGCCAAAAAGGACCTGAAGAGATCTTCAGGTGGTTTCAGGATGCCTTCAGCCGCGCCCTGGGACGGTGTTCCACGTCAGACGCGAGACCCCGTCTCCAGGGAGGAAAACAACCATGAACCGCAAGCTGGTCGTCGCCGCCGTCGCCACCGCCGCCCTCGCCGTCGGCGGGAGCACCCTCGCCTTCGCCGACGACGACACCGCCCAGGACGCTCTGGCCGCGAGCCTGCGGGTCGGCGCCGACACCGGTGACCGGGACGACGACGCCGACGACAGGGACAACCTGGACGACGGCGACGACAGCCGGGGCGACGGCAGGAGTGACGGCAGGGACGACGACCGCGGTGACGACGACCGGGACGAGCTGCGGACGCTGCGCGGCGCCGAGGTGACCCTCCAGGAGGCCGTCGCCGCCGCGCTGAAGGCCGTACCGGGCACGGCGGAGTCCGCCGAGCTGGAGGACGACGACAGCGACCGGCCGGTCTGGGAGGTCGACGTCCTGGGCGAGGACGGCACCTGGCACGAGGTCTCGGTGGACGCCGACAGCGCCGACGTGCTGGAGCGGAGCGCCGAGTCGGACGACCGGGACGGCGACGACGACCGCGGTGCCGACACCGACGACAAGGACGACCGCGACGACGACCGCGACGACAGGGACGACGACAAGGGCGACGACAGGGACGACCTCCGCGAGGACTGACGTCCGCCCCCGGCGGGGCTCACTTCCCCGTCAGCCCCGCCACCAGCTCGTCGGCCGCCGCGTACGGGTCGAGCGTCCCGCTCGCGATCCGCTCGGCCAGCGCGTCCAGGCGGCGGTCGCCGTGCAGGTCGCCGATGCGCTCGCGCAGCGCGGTCACCGCGATGGTCTCCACCTCGCGGGCCGCGCGCGCCCGGCGGCGCTCGGCGAGCACTCCGCGCTCCTCCATCCAGGCGCGGTGCTTCTCCAGCGCCTCGACCACTTCGTCGACGCCCTCGCCGCGCGCGGCGACGGTCTTGACGATCGGCGGGCGCCAGTCGCCGGGCTTCCGGGCCTCGCCGAGGCCCAGCATGTGGTTGAGCTCGCGGGCGGTGGCGTCCGCGCCGTCGCGGTCGGCCTTGTTGACCACGTACACGTCGCCGATCTCCAGGATCCCGGCCTTGGCGGCCTGGATGCCGTCGCCCATGCCGGGCGCCAGGAGGACGACGGAGGTGTCGGCCTGCGAGGCGATCTCGACCTCGGACTGGCCGACGCCGACCGTCTCGACCAGGACGACGTCGCAGCCGGCCGCGTCCAGGACGCGGATGGCCTGCGGGGCGGCCCAGGCCAGGCCGCCGAGGTGGCCGCGGGTGGCCATGGAGCGGATGTAGACGCCGGGGTCGGAGGCGTGCTCGGACATCCGCACCCGGTCGCCCAGCAGCGCGCCGCCGGAGAACGGGGAGGAGGGGTCCACCGCGAGGACGCCGACCCGCCTGCCGGCCTTGCGGTACGCGCTCACCAGCGCCGAGGTGGAGGTGGACTTGCCCACCCCTGGCGAGCCGGTCAGACCGACGACGTACGCGTTGCCCGTCAGCGGCGCCAGCGCCGCCATGACTTCCCTGAGCTGCGGGGACGCCCCCTCAACCAGCGAGATCAGCCGGGCCACGGCCCGGGGCCTGCCCTGCCGTGCCTGCTCCACCAGTCCGGGGACGTCCACCGCCATACGTGCTGCGCTCCTCGCGATACTCGGCCGTCACCGGCCCTCGTCGGCCGCCGGGCGGCCGCTGTGGTCGGCCGCCTGGTCCGGCCGTCATTCTTCCCGCGGCGCTCGCGCGCCGCCGTGCCGCCGGTCACACGGGCCCGCACCCGCCACGTGCCTCACGTGCGGCGTGCGGGCCCCGTGCGACCGCTCCGTCACTTCCCGGGCACCCGCACGATCAGGGCGTCGCCCTGACCGCCGCCGCCGCACAGCGCGGCGGCGCCGACGCCGCCGCCGCGGCGCTTGAGCTCCAGGGCGAGGTGGAGCACGATGCGCGCGCCGGACATACCGATCGGGTGACCCAGCGCGATCGCGCCGCCGTTGACGTTCACCTTTTCGTGGTCGATGCCGAGGTCCTTCATCGACTGCACCGCGACGGCCGCGAAGGCCTCGTTGATCTCGATCAGGTCGAGGTCGCCGACCTCCAGGCCGTCCTTCTTCAGGGCGTGGCGGATGGCGTTGGACGGCTGCGACTGCAGGGAGTTGTCCGGGCCGGCCACGTTGCCGTGGGCGCCGATCTCGGCGATCCACTCCAGGCCCAGCTCCTCGGCCTTGGCCTTGCTCATCACGACCACCGCGGCGGCGCCGTCGGAGATCTGCGAGGAGCTGCCGGCGGTGATGGTGCCGTCCTTGGCGAAGGCCGGGCGCAGCTTGCCCAGGGACTCGGCGGTGGTCTCGGGCCGGATCCCCTCGTCCTTGGAGAACAGGATCGGGTCGCCCTTGCGCTGCGGGATCTCCACCGGGGTGATCTCGGCGTCGAACAGACCGTTCTTCTGCGCGGCGGCGGCCCGCTGGTGGGAGAGGGCGGCGATCTCGTCCTGCTCGGCGCGGCCGATGCCCAGGCGGGTGTTGTGCTTCTCGGTGGACTCGCCCATGGCGACGTTCTCGAAGGAGTCGGTCAGGCCGTCGTGGGCCATGGCGTCCAGCATCTGCACCGCGCCGTACTTGAATCCCTCGCGGGACTTCGGCAGCAGGTGGGGGGCGTTCGTCATGGACTCCTGGCCGCCGGCGACGACCACGTCGAACTCGCCGGCGCGGATGAGCTGGTCGGCCAGCGCGATGGCGTCCAGACCCGACAGGCAGACCTTGTTGACGGTCAGCGCGGGGACGTTCATCGGGATGCCGGCCTTCACCGCGGCCTGGCGCGCGGGAATCTGCCCGGCGCCGGCCTGGAGCACCTGGCCCATGATCACGTACTCGACCTGGTCCCCGCCGATGCCCGCGCGGTCCAGGGCCGCCTTGATGGCGAAGCCGCCCAGGTCGGCGCCGGAGAAGGTCTTCAGCGAGCCCAGCAGGCGGCCCATGGGCGTACGGGCGCCCGCGACGATCACGGAGGTGGCGGCGGACGCCGAACGGGTCTCGGGGTTCGTCTTTTCGGTCACGGTGCGGCCCCTTCGGAGCAGGGAGTTAACGAGGGTTATCGCCAATGTACTGAGCGGTACCGTCCCGGGTCACCGGTCGGTCGGTGTGACCGTGCGCACGTTGCGTAACCACACTCCGAGACGGTGCACTGTCTTCCATGCTGACGCGCATCGACCACATCGGTATCGCCTGTTTCGACCTGGACAAGACGGTGGAGTTCTACCGTGCCACCTACGGCTTCGAGGTGTTCCACACCGAGGTGAACGAGGAGCAGGGGGTGCGCGAGGCCATGCTGCGGATCAACGGCACGGACGACGGCGGCGCCTCCTACCTCCAGCTCCTGGAACCGACCCGCGAGGACTCCACGGTGGCCAAGTGGCTGGCGAAGAACGGCGAGGGCGTGCACCACATCGCCTTCGGCACCGCGGACGTCGACGGCGAGGCCGAGGCGATCCGGAACAAGGGCGTCCGGGTGCTGTACGACGAGCCGCGCACCGGTTCGATGGGCTCCCGTATCACCTTCCTCCACCCCAAGGACTGCCACGGCGTACTCACGGAACTGGTCACCTCCGCTTCCTCACAGCACTGACGACCGCTCCCCCGGCCGGTAGAGTGGCCGTTCGGCCGGGGCTGCGGGCCGGCAGGGGCCCGTCCCATGTTCCGCCGATGATCTGACACCATTTCTCCGAAGGGTCAGTTCACCTTCACCACGACCAGGGGACGGATGGGACCGCGCAGTGCGGGGCTACGACCGCTACGAGGCTGACGACCACCTCTCTCAGCTCGAAGCCGAGATGAAGCGGCTGAAGGACGAGCGGGACAAGGCGGTCGACCACGCCGACGACCTCGGCTACCAGGTCGAAGTGCTGCGCGCCAAGCTGCACGAGGCGCGCCGCGCTCTCGCCGCGCGCCCGGCCGGTTACGACAACCTGTCGCACCAGGCCGAGCAGCTGCTGCGCAACGCCCAGGCGCAGGCCGAGCAGTTGCGCGCGGACGCCGAGCGCGAGCTGCGCGAGGCCCGGGCCCAGACCCAGCGGATCCTCCAGGAGCACGCCGAGCGGCAGGCCCGTATGGAGGCCGAGCTGCACGCCGAGGCGGTCGCCCGGCGCCAGCGGCTGGACGAGGAGCTGGCCGAGCGCCGCGCGACCGTCGAGTCGCACGTCAACGAGAACGTCGCCTGGGCCGAGCAGCTGCGCGCCCGCAGCGAGTCGCAGGCCCGCCGACTGATGGACGAGGCCCGGGCCGAGGCCGAGCAGACCCTGGCCGCGGCCCGCGCCGAGGTGCAGCGGCTGACCGAGCAGTCCCGGCAGCGCCTGAACTCGGAGGCGGAGGCCGCCAAGGCCGAGGCCGAGCAGGTGCTGCGCCGGGCCCGCGCGGACGCCGAGCGGCTGCTGAACGCGGCCTCCACCCAGGCGCAGGAGGCCACCGAGCACGCCGAGCGGCTGCGCACCTCCACCGCCGCCGAGTCCGAGACCGCCCGCCGCGAGGCCACCGCGCTGGCCCGCCAGGCCGAGCAGCGGATGCAGGAGGCCGAGACGGCGCTGCGCGAGGCCCGCGCGGAGGCCGACCGCGTCCTGGCCGAGGCGCGCGAGGCCGCCGCGAAGCGGCTGGCCGACGCCGAGTCGGAGAACGAGCAGCGCGGACGTACCGCCAAGGCCGAGATCGCGCGCATGGTCGCCGAGGCCACCAAGGACGCCGAGGCCGCCAAGGCCGAGGCCGAGCAGGTGCGGGCGGACGCCCGCGCCGAGGCCGAGCGGCTGATCGCCGAGGCCCGCGAGAGCGCGCGCGCCAAGTCGGCCGAGGAGTCGGCCGCCCAGCTCGCCGAGGCCGCGCGCACCGCCGAGGAGGTGCTCACCAAGGCGTCCGAGGAGGCCAAGGCCACCACCCGGGCCGCCACCGAGGAGGCCGAGCGGCTGCGCGCGGAGGCCGAGGCGGAGGCCGACCGGCTGCGCGCCGAGGCGCACGACCTGGCCGAGCAGCTCAAGGGCGCGGCCAAGGACGACACCGAGGAGTACCGCGCCAGGACCGTCGAGCTCCAGGAGGAGGCGCGGCGGCTGCGCGGCGAGGCCGAGCAGCTGCGCGCCGACGCGGTCGAGGAGGGCGAGCGGATCCGCGGCGAGGCCCGCCGCGAGGCCGTCCAGCAGATCGAGGAGGCCGCCAGCCGCGCGGAGGAGCTGCTCAGCCAGGCCAAGGCGGACGCCGAGGAGACCCGCGCCGCCGCGGTGGCCGAGGGCGAGCGGGTGCGTACCGAGGCGATCGATCGGGCCACCGCCCTGCGCCGCCAGGCCGAGGAGGCCCTGGAGCGGGCCCGCGCCGAGGCCGAGGAGCTGCGGACGGCGGCCGAGGAGCAGGCCGAGCGGACCCGCGAGGAGGCCGAGGAGGCCGGCCGGCGGCTGCGCGCGGAGGCCGAGGAGGCCGTCGCCGCCCGCCGCGCCGAGGCCGATGTGGAGCTGGAGCGGCTGCGCGCGGAGGCCGAGCAGCGGCTGACCGCCGCCGAGGAGGAGCTGCGCGGGGCCCACGAGGAGGCCGAGCGGCTGCGCGAGGAGACCCGCGCCGAGACCGAGCGGCTGCGCGCGGAGTCGGCACAGCGGCTGCGCACCCTGCGGGAGCAGGCCGAGGAGGAGTCCGAGCGGCTGCGCACCGAGGCGGTCTCCGACGCCGCTCAGGCCCGCGCCGAGGGCGAGGCCGTGGCGGTGCGGCTGCGCACCGAGGCGGCGACCGAGGCCGAGCGGCTGCGCACCGAGGCGCAGGAGACGGCCGACCGGGTGCGGGCGGAGGCGGACGCGGCCGCCGAGCGTATGGGCGCCGAGGCCGCCGAGGCGCTGGCCGCCGCCCAGGAGGAGGCCTCCAGGCGCCGCCGCGAGGCCGAGGAGCTGCTCACCGGCGCCCGCCAGGAGGCGGACCGGGAGCGGGCCCAGGCCCGGGAGCAGAGCGAGGAGTTGCTCGCCTCGGCCCGCAAGCGGGTCGAGGAGGCGCAGGCCGAGGCCGAGCGGCTGGTGGCCGAGGCCGAGCGGCGGGCCGCCGAACTGGTCTCCGCCGCCGAGCAGAAGGCGCAGCAGGTGCGCGACTCGGTCGCGGGGCTGCACCAGCAGGCCGAGGAGGAGATCGCCGGTCTGCGCTCCGCGGCCGAGCACGCCGCGGCCGCCCTGCGCCAGGAGGCGAAGGAGGAGACGGACGCCGCCAAGTCGCTGGCGGAGCGCACCGTTTCGGAGGCGATCGCCGAGGCGGACCGGGTCCGGTCCACCGCCGACGAGGAGGCCGAGCGCACGCGCGCCGAGGCCGACCGCGTACGGGACGAGGCCCGTGAGGCGGCGGCGCGGCGGCTGGGCGACGCGGCCGAGCAGGCCGACCGGCTGGTGGCCGAGGCCCGCGAGGAGGCCGTACGCATCGCGGCGTCCGCCGAGGAGCGGGCGGACACCATGGTGGGCGCCGCCCGCAAGGAGGCCGAGCGGCTGGTGGCCGAGGCGCGGGCCGAGAGCACCTCGCTGGTGGAGAAGTCCCGCAGCGACTCCGACACCATGCTGGAGGAGGCCCGCCGCGACGCGAGCGCCATCCGGGAGCGGGCCGAGGAGCTGCGTTCGCGCACCGAGACCGAGGTCGAGGAGCTGCACGAGCGGGCGCGCCGGGAGGCCGCCGAGGCGATGCGGTCCGCCGGCGAGCGTGTGGACAAGCTGGTGAAGGCGGCCGAGGAGCAGTTGGCCGAGGCCCGGGAGAAGGCCCGTCAGACCCGTTCGGAGGCCGACTCCGAGGCGAGCAGGGTCCGTATCGCCGCGGTGCGCAAGGCCGAGGGGCTGCTCAAGGAGGCCGAGCAGAAGAAGGCCGCGATCGTCCGGGAGGCCGAGAAGGTGCTCGCCGAGGCGGAGGCCGAGGCCAGGCGGACCCTGGAGAAGGGCAAGCGCGAACTGGAGGTGCTGACCCGCCGTCGTGAGGACATCAACGCCGAGATCTCGCGTGTGCAGGACGTACTGGAGGCCCTGGAGTCCTTCGAGTCACCCGGAAGGGGCAAGTCCGACAAGGACGGCAAGGGGGGAAAGGGTTCTGACGGGGGATCGAACGGAGCGGTCAAGGCCGCCGTGGGAGCGGGAGCGACGCATGGCGGCGGCAAACAGGGCAAGAACTGAGCCACTCGAACGGGCGTACATTCTGCATATCAAACCGGCATCTTCTCGAAGACACGCCGCTTTCCCCCCTAGGATTCCCTCTATCACTCTCCCGTCCGACCCCGTCTGACCGACAGGAACCCCATGAGCGACAACACCTCTCCCTTCGGCTTCGAGCTCGTGCGGCGCGGCTACGACCGCGGTCAGGTGGACGACCGCATCGCGAAGCTCGTCGCCGACCGTGACAACGCGCTGGCCCGTATCGCCTCGCTGGAGAAGCGCATCGAGGAGCTGCACCTCGAGACGCAGAACGCACAGGCGCAGATCAACGACTCCGAGCCGTCGTACGCCGGACTGGGCGCCCGTGTCGAGAAGATCCTCCGTCTCGCCGAGGAGGAGGCCAAGGACCTGCGCGAGGAGGCCCGCCGGGCCGCCGAGCAGCACCGGGAGCTGGCCGAGTCCGCCGCGCAGCAGGTGCGCAACGACGCCGAGGCGTACGCCGCCGACCGCAAGGCCAAGGCGGAGGACGAGGGAGCCCGGATCGTCGAGAAGGCCAAGGGCGAGGCCGCCACGCTGCGCGCGGACGCGCAGAAGGACGCCCAGGCCAAGCGCGAGGAGGCCGACGCCCTCTTCGAGGACACCCGGGCCAAGGCCGCCCAGGCCGCCGCCGACTTCGAGACCAACCTGGCCAAGCGCCGCGAGCAGTCCGAGCGCGACCTGGCGTCCCGTCAGGCCAAGGCCGAGAAGCGGCTGGCGGAGATCGAGCACCGCGCCGAGCAGCTCCGCCTGGAGGCCGAGAAGCTGCGCACCGACGCCGAGCGCCGCGCCCGCCAGACGGTGGAGACCGCCCAGCGCCAGGCCGAGGACATCGTGGCCGACGCCAACGCCAAGGCCGACCGCATCCGCAGCGAGTCCGAGCGCGAGCTGGCCGCTCTCACCAACCGCCGCGACAGCATCAACGCCCAGCTCACCAACGTCCGCGAGATGCTGGCCACGCTCACCGGCGCGGCCGTCGCCGCGACCGGGCAGCCGAACACCGACAGCGGCGAGGAGTCGCTGGGCGTTCCCGCCCAGCAGTCGCGCTGAGGCCGGGCAGAGACCCGCAGCGCCGGCAGACGGTGGGACACCGCGCCCCGCACCGCCCGAGGGCGGTGCGGGGCGCCGCCGTCTTCCCGCGCCGGCTCCCGGGTGCGCCGCGCCCCGCGCGGGCCCCGCGCGGGGCCCACGGGTGGACGGGAACCGGACTCCCCCGGTGGCCTACCGGTCCGAACGGGGCCCGGCCTGCCGTGGCCGTCGGCTCGCGTCACGCTCGCCGCGCCGATCGGTGCGTACGCCCGCCTCCCCACCCGCGGCGTCCGACGGGCGCCTCCGCCCCGCGGGGTCAGTACCTGGGGGCCTGACGGGACCGCTGGAGCCGCGCGCTCCGGCGGTCCCTGGCGTTCCAGCACGCCCGGTGCCAGTGCCGCCGGTCGTCCACCCGTCCATCGCGCTGCCAGGCCACCACGTGCGGCACCCCGGGCGGGATCTCCTGGTCGCAGCCGGGGCAGCGGTAGTGCTTGGCCGCGGACTGCCCGCTGATCTGCCGGACCACCCACTCCTCGCCGCGCCACTCGTCGGTGTGCTCCATGCCGTAGCGGCCGTCCGCCTCCCCGTCGCGGCGGGCGGACCTGCCACCGCCGCGCGGGCGGTTTCGACGCGGGGACAACAGGCACCTCACGTGGTCTCGGGGGCCTTCGGGGCCCGTCGGCGGACTGCTCCGTCCAGCCTACGCAGGTCGCGGGCGGCTCTGTGCCGCGCACCCGCGGCGCCTCCCCCTCCGTCTCCCCCCTCGTCCTCCTGCGCGGTCCGAAAAAAATCCCGGCAGGCCGTGCCCTTGGCACGTGTCAAGCGTTGTTGCCTCAAGGGGACCGTCCGGCGGTCCGTTCGGAGGGCCGCCGCAGACCACCGCGGGCCACCGCGGGCCGCCGCAGGCCGTCGCGCGGCGGTGCCGGAACGGCGCCGGGGCGGTCCCGGTACCGGGCAGGAGGCTGTGGCGATGGCGGTGCACATCGGGACTTTCGTGCCGGCGGGGCAGTTCCCGGGGCAGGGGCAGGGAGAGGCGCTCCACCGCGCCCTGCGCTCGGCGGAGGCCGCCGAGCGGGCCGGCCTGGACTCCGTGTGGGTGGCCGAGCACCACTTCGTCCCCTACGGGGTCTGCCCCTCGGCGATCACCCTGGCCGCGCTGCTGCTGGGGCGCACCCGGCGCATCGAGGTGGGCACGGCCGTGAGCGTGCTCCCCACCGTGCATCCGGTCGCCCTGGGCGAGCAGACCGCGCTGCTGCACCTCGTCTCCGACGGCCGGTTCACCCTCGGCGTCGGCCGCGGCGGCCCCTGGGTGGACCTGGAGGTCTTCGGCGGCGGCGTCGAGGCGTACGAGCGGGGCTTCCCCGAGTCGCTGGACCTGCTGCTGCGCTGGCTGCGCGAGCCGCGCGTCGGCGCGGACGGCGAGCGCTACCGCTTCCGCGAGGTCCCCGTCGTACCGCGCCCGGACCAGGGCCTCGGCGGACCGGAGGCACCGCCCGTGCTGGTCGCCTGCACCTCCCCCGCCTCCGTGCGGCTGGCCGCGGCACGCGGGCTGCCGATGCTGCTGGGGATGCACTGCGGGGACGAGGAGAAGGCGGACATGGTCGCCCTGTGGCGGCGCGAGGCGCTGGCGGCGGGAGCGGACCCGGAGGCCGTGGCCGCGGCCGGGCACGTGTCGGCCGGGGTGGCGCAGGTGGCCGACACCCGCGACGAGGCCGTGGAGACGCTCACCAAGGCGATGCCCGGCTGGCTGCGGCAGGGCCTGGAGGCCCACACGACCGTGGACGGCCGGGCGCGTTCGATGCGCGACCCGCTCGCCTACACCGAGCTGCTGTGCTCGCTGCACCCGGTCGGCCCGCCGCGGCTGTGCGCGGACCGGCTCGCGGCCACCGCCGAACGGACCGGGATCGGCCGGTTCGCGCTGCTGGCCGAGGGCTCCGGAGACCTGGCCGCCACCGAGCTGAACGTCTGGCGGCTGGGATCCGAGGTGCTGCCGCTCCTCCCCCGAGCAGCGGCAGCTCCCGCGCCGTCGGACACAGCGCCGGAAACAGCGCCGGACGACGAGGGCGCGGAGACGGGCACGGCGTCCTGACCGGCCGTCCGCCCGCTCGCCGTCCGCCCGCGGTCAGCAGTCGCGCAGTTCCGGCGACTGGTTGAGGAGCTGGCCGCGGATGGAGGTGAAGCGGGCGAGCCGCTCGTCCGCGGAGGAGTCCAACGGGAAGACCGCGACCCGGTGGCAGTTCTGGAAGGCCAGTCTCACCCCGAAGTGGCGCTCCAGCGCGCCGCGTATCGCGTCGCTGGCGAGTGCGCGCAGCAGCTGACCCCGCGCCCGCTCGTCCGGCGGCGGCGTCTGGTTGTCGGCGAACTCCCCGCCGTCCACCCTGAGCTGGGCCACCAGAGAACTGATCATGTTCCATGCGTAGGGCAGGGACGTACGGACGCAGTCGACGAAGGCCGCCTCATCGACCTCGCCTCGCTCGGCCTGCTCCAGGAGGGCCGGTGAGACGTCGAGCGACATGGGTTCTCCTCTCGCGATCCCGGGCATACCAGGACCTCAGGGACGTGATGTCGGGGCTGCGCGTAACCGGATGATCTCGTACGGCGACCCCCAGGCTGCAACGTTATGCCCGCACGTACTGCCGCACCAGGCTTGTGGGCACACAACAAGCCACGCCCGAACGGTGATCGAACAGGGAGAAGCAGGGGCGAATCGCGTGGACCGCCCGTCGTCCAGTAGCGTGGCCGACCATGCGTCTCGTCATCGCCCGCTGCTCCGTGGACTACGCCGGAAGGCTCACCGCCCACCTCCCGTCGGCCCCCCGTCTCATCCTGGTGAAGGCCGACGGATCGGTCTCGGTCCATGCGGACGACAGGGCATACAAGCCCCTCAACTGGATGTCTCCGCCGTGCACCCTCAAAGAGGGCGAGGAGGACGGCGTCGGCGTCTGGACGGTGGTCAACAAATCGGGGGAGAAACTCATCATCACCATGGAGGAGGTCCTGCACGACTCCTCGCACGAACTCGGCGTCGATCCCGGCCTGATCAAGGACGGCGTGGAGGCGCACCTTCAGGAACTCCTCGCTGACCGAATGGAGACCCTCGGCGAGGGCTGGTCGCTGATACGGCGTGAGTACCCCACCGCCATCGGGCCGGTGGACATCCTGTGCCGGGACGCGGAGGGGACCACCGTCGCGATCGAGATCAAGCGGCGCGGTGAGATCGACGGCGTCGAGCAGCTCACCCGTTATCTGGAACTGCTCAACCGCGACCCCCACCTCGCCCCGGTGCGGGGGGTGTTCGCGGCCCAGGAGATCAAGCCGCAGGCGCGCGTGCTGGCCACGGACCGCGGCATCGACTGCGTCGTCCTCGACTACGACGCGCTGCGCGGCATCGAGGACGACAAGCTGCGGCTGTTCTGACCACTCCGACCTGCCCGGTACGCACGCCGGGGCCGCGGCCGCGTTCGACGCGCGGTCGCGGCCCCGGCGTGCGTGGCTTCCGGGCCCGGATCAGATGACCGGACTCTCCGTGGAGTCCTGGGACGCCTGACCGCTGCTCGGCGCGGCGGTGTTCGACGCGGTCCCACTGGCGGTGACGCTCCCGCCGGCTCCGCCCGTCGTCGGCTCCGAGGGAGTGGACGGGGGCGGGGACGGGGAGGGGGATTCGTCTCCTGGCGACGGGTCCTCACCGCCAGGCTCCCCTGACGTGCCCCCCGAGGACGAGTCCTCGTCATCGGGATCCCCCGGATCGTCCGCCGGAGGCGGACTGTCCTCGTCCTGGCCTCCCGAACCGCCGCCCGAGGTGTTCGACCCACCGGGCTTCTCGGTGTCCTTCTCCCCGCCCCCGGAGGTCGTGCCCTTCTCCTCCTCCGTCTCCTCGGACGCGTCGTCCGACTCGGAGGCGTCCGGGGAGGCCGAGCCCGTCCCGCTGCCGGACGGTTCGCCGGGGACGGCCGGCGCGCTGCTCGCCCCCGGCTTCTTCCCCCGCTCGTCGCTGGAGCTCGGCGCGGGCTCGTCGACGGTGATGCCGTCGTCCTCCCGGGAGGTGACGGCCGGGTTGACGCTGCCGGCGGGCTCCTCGCTCCCCGAGGTCATGCCGATGGTGACGACCGTGCCCACCAGCGCGGCCAGCAGGGCGCCCGCGCCCGCCGCGAAGACGTTGCGCCGGGTTCCCCGCAGGGCCAGCCCGCGCGGGCCGCGGCGGCCGTCGTCCGGGCCGTCCTCGCCGTGCGCGGTCCGTACGAACGGCGTCGGCCGGGTCAGCGCCTCGCTGCCGAAGGTGCCGTCGCCGGGCGTCTCGTCGAAGGCGCTGCCCACCGTCACCGGCGGAACCGCCAGGGCGGGCGGGAGCTTGTCGAGCGCCGGCGTGCTGCCGGTGCTCTGCGGTCCGGACGGAGTCTGCGCCACGGACGGCGGTGGCGGAAAGGCCCCGGGCGGCTTCACCGTGCTCTGTCGTCTGGGGAGG
>NZ_JAKMAY010000071.1:0-22382 GCF_022015835.1 Streptomyces sp. ICN903
TGCTCGGCGAGTGCGTCGCCGACGCCTTCACCGTCCCGGCGCCCCAAGGCCGTGAGCGGCCCTCCGCCCCCTCGATCGGGCTGGAGGTCCTGCCCGGCGGCGGACCGGCCAACACCGCCGTGGCCCTCGCCCGGCTCGGCACCCCCACCCGCTTCCTGGGCAGACTGTCGCGGGACGTCTTCGGCCGCCTCTTCCGCGAGCACCTGGCCGCCTCCGGTGTAGACCTGGCCGCCGCGGTCGAGGCGGCCGAGCCCAGCACCCTGGCCGTCGCCGACGTCGACGCCGCCGGCCGCGCCGAGTACTCCTTCCACGCCGAGGGCACCGCCGACTGGCAGTGGACGGACGACGGGCTGGAGCGGGCCGCGTCCGGCCCCGCGGCCTGCCTGCACACCGGATCGCTGGCACTGGTGCGGCCGCCGGGCGGGGAGGCGGTGGAGCGGCTGCTGGAGAGGGTGCGCGGGCGGGCCACCGTCTCCGTCGACCCCAACGTCCGGCCGCTGCTGGTGGAGCCGGCCGTCTACCGCGAACGGCTGCCGCGCTGGTGCGCCGCGGCCGACATCCTGCGGCTGTCCGACGACGACCTCGGCCACCTCCTGCCCGGCGCCGGCGTGGAGGAGGCCGCCGCCGCCCTCCACGGCCACGGCGCGGCCCTGGTCGTCGTCACGCTCGGAGCGGAGGGCGCGTACGCCTCACTGGAGGGCGCGGGCGGCGCGGAGCGCGTACGGCTGAGGGTGCCGGCCGAGCCCACCGCCGTGGTGGACACCGTCGGCGCGGGCGACGCCTTCATGGGCGGCCTGCTGCACTCCCTCCACACCGCCGGGGCCCTCGGCGGGCGCCTGGACGGGCTGACCGCGGACACCTTGGAACAGGCCCTCGCCACCGGCGCCGCCGTAGCCGCCGCCACCTGCGCGGTCCGGGGCGCCGACCCGCCCCGGGCGCACCGGATGGGCCGCCGTACGCGCGGGTGAGCGCCCTACCGGCCGGTACGGGACCTTCGGCCCGCACCCCCCGCCGGGGCGGGACCTTCGGCCGCGGGGCCCCTTCGGCGACTCGCCGGGCGCACCGGGAGCGGCGAGCACGCCGGGACCGTCCGGCACGCCGTCGACACCCTGGTCGCACATGCCGTCAAGTCCCTCGAGGAATACGCCTCCTTCACCCAGGAGCAGGTCGACCACATCGTGCGGAAGGCCTCCCCGGCGGCCCTGACGAACCACTGCGAACCGGCCTAGCAGGCCGTCGCCGAGACCGGCCGGGGCGTGTGGTGCCGCGCACCGCGGCCCGCGGCATCGCCGGGCTGTCGGTCGCCGCCGACTCGCTCTCGGCGATCAAGCACGCACGGGTGCGGGTGATCCGTGACGCCACCGGGCCGGCCGTCGACCACGAGGTCGAGGGCGACCACCCGGCCTACGGCAACAACGGCGCCCGCGCCTCCGACGCCCTGCCGGCCGACACCGATCTGGTGCTGCCGGACATCAAGTCCTGGGAACCGGCGCTGTACCGGAAGGTCACCGGGGGCCGCGGCGAGATCGCCCCCACGGTGGCCTTCGCCCGCCGCCTGGCACTGCTGGGCAACGAGGTGTGGGTGCGGTTCGTGCTGGTCCCCGGCCTGACCGACGGGCCCGACAACATCGAGGGCGTCGCCGCGTTCGCGGCCTCCCTGGGCAACGTCTCCCGCGTCGACGTGCCGCCCTTCCACAAGCTGGGCTCCGCCAAGTGGGAGGCCGCCGGGAGGGCCTTCCCCTGGCCGGCACCCCCGTGCCCGCCCCGGAGCAGGTGGCCGCCGCCCGGGAGATCTTCGCCGGCCATGGCCTGTACGCGGTGTGAGCCCGGCGCGGGCACGTACCGGTACCGGCCCGCGCGTACCGGCCAGCGTGTCCGCACCGGTGTCCGCACCGCTGTGCGAACCGCGCGGTCCGCGGGGAAACCGGCAGGCCACGGTGTGAGCCGCGATCACCGGGCCGGATACGTTATGGGCGTGCAACCGGCCCCCTCACCCCCGAAGCGCTCCTCGAACCCGCTGCGCAGGGCGCGCGCCCTGTACCGCAACGTCCCCAAGCGGAAGCTCGCCTGGCTGCTGCTGAAGGACACCGTCAACTCCGCGATGGAGTACCGGATCCTGGGGCTGGCCGCCGAGGCGGCCTTCTTCACCCTGCTGTCGCTGCCGCCGCTGCTGCTGGGCCTGATCGGGCTGCTCGGCTACCTCGACGCATGGATCGGCACCGACACCATCGACAGCGTCCGCGCCAACATCCTGGACGCCTCCGCCGCCGTCCTGTCCGACCGGGGCGTCAGCCAGATCGCCGAACCGCTGATCGACGACGTGATCGAGGGCGGGCGACCCGACGTGATCTCCTTCGGCTTCGCGCTGGCACTGTGGTCCGGCTCGCGCACGATGAACGTCTTCATAGACACCATCACCGTCATGTACGGCCTCGACGGCCACCGCGGCATCGTCGCCACCCGGCTGCTGGCCTTCGGGCTGTACCTGATCGCGCTGCCGCTGGGCGCGGTCGCCCTGCCGCTGCTGATCGTCGGGCCGGACGCGGTGGTCGGCTGGGTGCCGCAGGTGGAACTGCTGGTCGAGGCCTTCTACTGGCCCGTGGTGGTGGTCGTCTCCATCGCCTTCCTCACCACGCTGTACCACGTCTCGGTGCCGGTGCGCTCCCCCTGGGTGGAGGACGTACCCGGCGCGCTGGTCGCCCTGCTGATGTGGATCGCCGGCAGCTTCCTGCTGCGCCTGTACCTCACGCGCACGGTGGACGGGCCGTCGCTGTACGGCTCGCTGGCCGCGCCCGTGGCCGTACTGCTGTGGATCGGCGTCTCGGCCTTCGCGGTCCTGGTGGGTGCGGCCGTCAACGCCGCCATCGACCATGTGTGGCCCTCGGTCACCACCGCCGCCGCCCGCCGCGCCAGCGAACGGGCCCGTGAGCAGGCCGCCGCCGAGGTCGTCGCCGCGGCGGCGGCGCGGCGCGCGATGCGGGGGGCCGAGGGCGGCGGGGACGAGGGGGAGGCCGGAGAGGCGCCCGAGCCGCCCGCGGAGTTCCCCGAGCGCTGGACGAAGTTCCTGCCGCCGTCCGACATACGCTCCCGGCTGCGCTCCCGCCGCCGCGACCACTGACGGCCGACGGCGGGCCGACCACTGACGGCCGACGGCGGGCCGGGAGGCCGGAAAGGCCCCCGGCCCGCCGTGTGCCGGTGGTCGCCGGGTCGGGTCACCCCCTCTTGTGTGCGCGGCTGCTCTTGCCGCCCTTCCGGCCGAGGGCCAGCAGCGCCAGCCCGAGGAGGAAGACGATTCCTCCGGTGATCACATTGGTGAGGATCGTCCTGGCGGTGTCCACGTTGCCGGCCACCAGCCAGGGGGAGATCACCGTCCAGGCGCCGATCGCGCACACGGCCATGCTCAGTCCGTAGGCGCGCTCGAACGCCACCGCGAGCGCCAGTCCGATCACCGCGAGGGCGATGCCGGTGACGAAGTTGTTGACGGTCAGCGAGTTGAACTGGCTGAACCCCACGATCCATGGAGACGCCAGCAGGAAGACGCCGGCCAGCACGGTCAGCGCCTCCATCCCCTGCGCCGTCGGCGACGCCGAGGCCTCCGCGTAGCGCGCACGCATCCCGATCAGATCAGGGTGTTCCTCGATGCGTGACGTGGGTGTGGCCATCTGAGCCACCTCCTATGAGACTTTCACCCTTATGCTCTAATTTTCCACCAAATGGCAGGCTATGTCTTCCCGGGGAGCGCTTCTGTCCGGGCGACCCGTGAGGTTCCCCCGGACGGGTGAAGGCGGCCGGGAAAACCGGTGGCGTGCGAGCCGTTCGCCGTCCTAGGGTCGGCGACGCGAGGGCCCGGGAGGCCCTGGAGGGGCCTGATCGACCTTGATCGGTACGGCCCCGGGGAAGCCGTCGACGATACGGGAACGGGAGGTGGGCCCCATGGCTGCCGACACCGCCGCCGCGGGCGCGACCCGCGGCGACATGCCCGCCGAGCCGTTCGGCCCCGGCGGTTCCAGCCCGTCCTGCTGCGCCGGATGGCCGACTTCCAGCTGGACCTGATGCTCGGCGCGCTGCGCGCTGGACGCCGACCGGGCCGAGATGTGCGAGACCAACCGCCGTTCGCCGCGCTCCCGCGGCGCGGCGGTCCGCTGCCGCTCCGTCCTCGGCGAACCGGAGGCGGACGAGCCGCGCCGGGTGGGCGACCTGGACTGCCGGGCGCTGCGCTGGCCGCTGCCGCTGTGGCCGGACCTGCGCCTGGATGTGCTGACCGCGCCGCCCGGCGCGGTGTGGAACGATTGACGTCCTCTCCCGCCTGAAGGGGCGGGGGATTCCCTCCCTGGCGCCCGTCGGGACGGCGCGCCTTGAGCCGGGTTCCTGTTTCATCGGGTCCTGCCCTGCCGAAGCCGGGTCCTACGGTCCCTCCGCAGGCGTTTCAGTTGTCCGCCCGTCCGGCGGCCAACACGATGCGGGCCGCGTTCACGTCCCGGTCGTGGGTGGTCCGGCATCCCTGGCACGTCCACTGCCGGACGTGCAGGGGCTTGGGCCCGTCGATGACGAAGCACACGGAGCACATCTGCGAGGTGGGCAGGAACCTGTCCACCTTGGTGAAGGTCCGCCCGTACCGGGCGGCCTTGTACTCCAGCATGGCTGTGAACTGCGCCCATCCGGCATCGTGGACGGACTTGGCCAGGCGGGTGCGGGCGAGGCCCTTCACCGACAGGTCTTCCACCGCGATCAGTTGGTTCTCCCGAACGATGGCGGTCGACAGTTTGTGGTGATGGTCCCTGCGCGCGTCCGCGACGTGGGCGTGCAGCCGTGCCACGCGGGCAACGGCCTTCCTCCGGTTGTTGCTGCTCTTCGCCTTGCGGGACAGAGCTTGCTGCGCCTTCCTGAGTTTCCGCTCCGCTCGGCGCAGGAAGCGTGGGGAGGACACCTTGCGGCCGTCCGAGAGGACCGCGAAGTGCGTGAGACCGAGGTCGATGCCGACCTCGCCACCCGTCTTTGGCAGTGCCTCTTCCGGGCCGGTCTCGATGACGAAGCTCGCGAAGTACCTGTCCGCGGCGTCCTTCACCACGGTGACCGATGACGGGTTCGAGGGCAGCGCACGTGACCAGCGGACGGCGACGTCGCCGACCTTCGGCAGCCGTAGTTTCCCGTCCGGGGTGATCGACCACCGGTCCGACTTGGTGTACCGGGCGGTCTGCCGGTTGTCCCGCTTCGATTTGAACCGGGGCTCGCCGATCTTCGGGCCCTTCCGCTCCCCGGACAGGGAGTCGAAGAAGTTCCGGTACGCGGTGTCCAGGTCGCGGAGCGCCTGCTGCATGACACCGACCGGCGCGTTGGACAGCCATGCCCGTTCGGGGGTGCGTTTCGCCTGCGTGATGAGCTGCTTGGACAGGTCGCCGGTCTTCGGGAACGGCAGCTTCGCGGCGTGCGCGTCCTTCCGGATGCGGAGCGCGTCGTTGTACACCACTCGCGCGCACCCGAATGTCCGGGCGAGCGCTGTGCGCTGGCCCGGCGTCGGATGGACGCGGAAGGAGTACCGGAGCTGCATGGTCTCACCTTAGCTCCATAATGGGACCAGTGCCAGAATGGGACCATGACCAAGCATGTGAACCTCCGGTTGCCGGACGACCTGCACGAACGCGCCGTCGCCGCGGCCGCCGACGACGACCGTTCCCTGAACTCATGGCTGATCTCCGTAGTGCGGCGAGCCGTTGAGTCGGGTGGCACACCGGACCACCCGGGCGGCAACCCGACCACCTCCGCCCCGTTACGCGGGAAACCGGTCACACCTCCGGACTGAAGGACCGGAGCACCCACCTACACTCAGGTGGCGCCTCCTGGGTTGATACGGGAGGGCGGCGGGGCGAGCGCCAGCCGCCGCGCACGGTGGAGGACCTGCTGCCGTGGACGTGCACGGTGGACGAGGTCGCCCGCGCCTTCGCGCCCGCCCGGCCGATGGAGGGCTCGGCACCCACCCGGTGGCGGCTGGCCTTCACCGCCCCGGACCGGGAGGGAAAGCGGCACGAGGTGATCGCGGAGTTCACCTGGGGGCTGCTCCAGCGGCTCCCGGAGCACTGACGGCGCGGGCGGCCGCGTGCCCGGCCGCCGCGTACCGCCCGTCGTGCCCGGCGTCCGGGCGCCCCGGGCGACCCGCCGCGGAGACTCGGGCCCCCGGGTGCCGCCGTCCCGGGCCCGCTACGCCGGGGACCGGGCGGAAGGGCTCTGCCCGCTCTCGCCGGGGCGTGCGGGCGCCGAAGGAACCGTACTCCGGCGCGGGCACGGGTGCCCGGCGGTCACGGCGCCGCCGTCGCGCCCCGGCCCGACAGGGCCAGGCGCAGCCCCGCCTCCACCAGGGCCCAGCCGACCCGGCGGCGTACCGTACCGGCCCTGCGAGGAGGCGGGGCCGTACGCCGGGCGGAGCGCGCCAGGCGCTGATCGTCCGCCTCGCGCCGTAACGCGGCGGCGCGGTCCAGGGCGAGGCGGAGGCGGATCTCGGGATGCGGAGGGTGCACGGATGCCTCCTGGGTCCGGGCCGGCGGAGCCGGCGGGTTCGGTCAGTCCTCGGCGCGAGGGAAGGAGTGCAGGTGGACGCGGACGCGCTCGGCTCGCTCGTCACCGGCGGCCTTCTCCCGGTAGCTCTCGACCAGTTCGTGGAGCCTGGCGTTGAGTTCGCCCGCCAGTTCGGGGGTGAGCCGCAGTGTGAAGCTGCTGAGGTCGGACGCCTCCCGCCACTCCTCGGGCCAGTCCCGCATGGTGCCGAGCCAGGTGTTCAGGTCGCGTGAGTGGCGGGTGGCGGTCTCGTGCATCAGCAGGGACAGCGCGCCCCGCACCTCGGGGTCGGGGTGCCGGTCGATCTCCCCGAGGTCGTCCAGCCGCGTGCCCCGCTGCGTGGCCCGCCACCAGCGCTCGCGCGCGGTGCCGCGTGCGGTGTCCTCCTCGACGAAGCCGTGTGCGGCGAGCTGCCGCAGGTGGTAGCTGGTCGCCCCGCTGGACTCGTCGAGCCGGTCGGCCAGGCGGGAGGCCGTGGCGGGACCGTACTCCTGCAGGGCGTCGAGGATGCGGATGCGCAGGGGGTGGGCCAGGGCGCGCAGCGAGCGCGGATCGAGCGAGCGGATGGGCGGTCGGGGGTCCGTCACGCGTTGACCGTACCAATGCGAAACAATCTTTGCAAAGTATTCTTTGCAGAGCTTCCTTTGGAAGGATGGGAACAGACTTCATCGTCGCGTCCGATTTCCGCCAGTGGCGGGCGGCCGCACGGCGCACACTGGATCGCGTGATGGACGACGAGGCCAGGTACGAGGCGGTCCGCAGCCGCGACGAGCGGTTCGACGGAGTCTTCTTCACCGGTGTGCTGACCACCGGCATCTACTGCCGCCCCAGCTGTCCGGCGGTCACCCCCAAGCGGGGCAACGTGCGCTTCTTCCCCTCGGCCGCCGCCGCCCAGCGGGCGGGCCTGAGGGCGTGCCGCCGCTGCCGGCCCGACGCCGTGCCGGGGTCGGCCGAGTGGAACACGCGGGCCGACCTCACCGGCCGCGCGATGCGGATGATCGCCGACGGCGTCGTGGACCGCGAGGGCGTCGAGGGGCTCGCCCGGCGACTGGGCTACAGCGCCCGCCAGATACACCGCCGGCTCACCGCCGACCTCGGCGCCGGCCCCGTGGCCCTGGCCCGCGCCCAGCGGACGCACACCGCCAGGGTGCTGCTCCAGACGACCGCGCTGCCGGTCACCGAGATCGCCTTCGCCTCCGGCTTCGCCAGCGTGCGGCAGTTCAACGACACCATCCGCGAGGCCCACGCCTGCACCCCGCGCGAACTGCGCGCCCGCGGCCGGGCCCGGGCGGCGGCCCGGGCCCGGGAGGCCGCCGAGGGCGGGGGAGTGGCGCTGCGGCTGGCCCACCGGGGCCCGTACGCGGCCGCGGAGATCTTCGGCTTCCTCCAGCGACGGGCCGTCCCCGGCGTCGAGGAGGTCACCGGGGAGGCCGGTGCCCGCACCTACCGGCGCACCCTCACCCTGCCCCACGGCCACGGCATCGCGGAGGTCCGCGAGAGGGCGGACGAGGCGGACGGCGGTCCGGGAAGCGGCTGGCTGCCGTGCCGGCTGCACCTGGCCGACCTGCGGGACCTGACCACCGCCGTGCAGCGGATGCGGCGGCTGTTCGACCTGGACGCCGACCCGTACGCCGTCGCCGACCGGCTGGGCCGCGACCCGCTGCTCGGCCCCCTGGTCCGCAGGCTGCCGGGACTGCGCTCGCCGGGCGCGTCCGACCCGCACGAGGCGGCGGTGCGCGCCGTACTCGGCCAGCAGGTCACCGTGGGCGCGGCCCGTACGCTGACGGGCGCGCTCGTGGCGGCGTACGGCAAGCCGCTGCCCGCCCCCGACGGCGGACTCACCCACCTCTTCCCCGACCCCGGGATCCTCGCCGGGGCACCCCTGGAGGAGTTGAGCATGCCCGGCTCCCGCCGCCGGGCGGTGCGCGCGGTCGCCGCCGCCCTCGCCGACGGCGCCCTCGTCCTCGACCCCGGAGCCGACCGGGACGAGGCCGAGCGGGCCCTGCTCGGCCTGCCCGGCATCGGCCCGTGGACGGCCGGCTACGTCCGGATGCGCGCACTGGGCGACCCCGACGTCCTCCTGGCCGGCGACGCGGGGGTGCGGCACGGGATGGAGCGGATCGGGGCCCGCGCGCCGGACGCCGAACGCTGGCGCCCCTGGCGCTCCTACGCCCTGCACCACCTGTGGAACGCCACCCTCACCCCGCCCCCGACCGAAACCGAGAACGAGACCGCGGAGAAGCGATGAGCACCCTCTACACCACCTGCCCCAGCCCGCTGGGCGAGCTGCTGATCGCCGGCCCCGAGCCCGGCGTGGTGGCCTCGGTCAGCGTGCCCGGCCAGAAGGGCGGCGCCCGTGTGCTGCCCGGCTGGCGGCGCGACGACGCGGCCTTCGCCGGCGTGGTGCGGCAGTTCGACGCCTACTTCGCCGGGGAACTCAAGGAGTTCGACCTCGTCCTGGCCCCCGAGGGATCGGAGTTCCGCAGGCGGGTGTGGGCCGCCCTGGAGCGCATCCCCTACGGAGCCACCGTCACCTACGGCGAACTCGCCGCCATGGCGGGCCTGGAGCCGAACTCGGTGCGGGCCGTCGGGGGAGCGGTGGGCGCCAACCCGCTGACGGTGCTGCGCCCCTGCCACCGCGTCATCGGCGCGAGCGGATCGCTGACGGGATACGCGGGTGGACTGGAGCGCAAGAAGCTGCTGCTCACTCTCGAAGGGGTGCTGTGAGGGCGCCGTGAGGGTGCCGTGAGCCGCGTGCCGCGGACCGCCGGGAGCGCCGGTGAAGCGGTACGGCCGCCGCGGCCGGTGGGAACCGGCCGCGGCGGCCGCGGGAGAGAACCGGGAGGATCAGCCGAACTGCTTCTCGATGGCGGCGAGTTTGGCCTCCAGCGAGTCCAGCCGGGGGCTGGTCAGGCTCTCCTCGGAGCCGAACGCGTCCGCCGGGCGGGGCGGGTCCACCTTGCGCAGCCCGTCCGCCCCCAGCGCGCCGCCGGCGTCCTCCGAGGCGGCCCCCAGCGCGGCGCGCGGCCGCGCGGGCTGCGGGGAGCCCGCGCTGACCTCCAGCTCCACCTGCTGCGCGTCGGCGCCGCGGCCCAGCCGGCTGATCGCCCGCAGCCGGGCCCGCTCCAGCTTCCGCTGCTCGCGCTTGCGGGCGCGCTCCTCCTCCTTGCGGCGGCGGTCCTCGCGGACCTCGTCGACCGCCTCGTCCAGTGTCCGCACGCCCTCCAGCAGCATCAGCGACCAGGCGGCGTAGGTCTCGCGCGGGGCGCGCAGCCAGCGCACCACCCGGATCTGCGGCAGCGGACGCGGCACCAGGCCCTGCTCGCGCAGGGCCGCGCGCCGGGTCTGCTTGAGCGCCCGGTCGAAGAGGATGGCCGCCGCGATCGACATGCCCGCGAAGAACTGCGGGGCGCCCGCGTGCTCGTCGCCGCGCGGGGCGTGCACCCAGTTGAACCACGCCGCGGCGCCCGCGAAGAGCCACACCAGCAGCCGCGAGCCGAGGGAGGCGTCACCGTGGCTGGCCTCGCGCACGGCGATGACGGCGGAGAACATCGCCGCGCCGTCCAGGCCGAAGGGGACCAGGAACTCCCAGCCCCCCGACAGGCCCAGGTTCTGCCGGCCGAATCCCACCAGGCCGTGGAAGGAGAGCGCGGCGGCGACGCCCGCGCAGCAGAACAGCAGGACGTAGGAGGCGATGGCGTAGACCGTCTCCTTGCGTCGGCGGCGCTCCTCCATGCGCTCCCAGGAGTCCGCCGCCTGGTCGTCATCGGTCCTGTGGCGTCCGCTTCCGCGGCCCATCAGCACGACCGCGACCAGGGCGCCGACGAGCAGTACGGCACCCGCCAGCACCCAGTTCATCGATATGTCCGTCAGTCTCATCCGGGGGTGTCC
This sequence comes from Streptomyces sp. ICN903, assembly GCF_022015835.1. Classification (NCBI taxonomy): domain Bacteria; kingdom Bacillati; phylum Actinomycetota; class Actinomycetes; order Kitasatosporales; family Streptomycetaceae; genus Streptomyces; species Streptomyces sp. ICN903. The sequence continues at coordinate 10,441 of NZ_JAKMAY010000071.1, forward strand.
CTTGCCTGGCGGCATGCCGTCAAGACGGCCCCGCCGTGCTCGCGTTGGCTTCGTTGACCCGCAGCATCCTGGCGGAAAAAAGATTGTGTGGCAGGGCCTTTGGGCCCAAAGAACCGCCGAGGGTGGCCAGAACGTGCGAACAGGAGTGTAGCGAGCCGCAAACACCGCCGATCACCGGCCGGATGCTCGAATCCTCAAGGGAGTTCACCCCGCCCGCCCCGTCCGTCCGTCCCGCATGGCCGGCCCGGCCCGTTCCGGGTGCTCCCCGGCGCGGGGGACGGGCGGTGGATCAGGCGCGCGCGGCGCTCAGCCGCTCCACCCGGTCGGCGTCGCAGGTGCGCGGGCAGGTGACGCAGGTGTCCTGCGGGCGCAGCGTGTAGAACATGCAGCAACTCGCCCGGTCCCGGGTGGGGTACCTCTCGCCGTCCGGCCCGGACAGCTCACGGAAGGCGGCGCCCCGGGGGAACGGGGCGACCGAGCCCGGCAGCAGCAGCTCGGCCTCGGCCATCGCGCGCCGCTCCTCGCCCAGCAGGTGGCCGATGTACCACAGGCCCTCGGTGATCTCGTCCGTCGCCATGCCCCACAGCGCGCGCGGTCCGCGGCGCATGCGCGGCCCGAACGCCTCGAGGAGGGGACCGAGGTGCTCGGCCACCGACTCCCGCACGGCCGCCCGCAGCGCCTCCTCGCCGTGGACGACACGGGCGCCGGGCAGGGCGGCGGCCGGATCACCGGGCAGGCAGGAGAACTCCTCGGCGCACACCGTCATCCGGCCCGAGGCGCGGTCGTAGGCCACCGAACCCACCGGGAGGCGCGGCACCCGGCGGTGCAGGAACCAGGGGAGCGTCACCAGCAGGCAGACCGACCAGGCGTAGCGGTGCAGACCGAAGCCGGCGACCACATCGGGCCGGGCCCGCTCGCCGTAGTCGCGCCGCACCTGCTCGTCGTCCCAGGCCAGGAAGGCGTCCAGAACGGCCCCGCCCTCGGCCAGCTCCGCCGCCCGCACCCAGCCACCGCCGCGCGGCAGCTCACCGGCCTCCCGCACCTCGGTGACCCGCAGGCCGGGGAAGACCTCGGCCAGGCGGTCGTAGGCCGCGGCCAGCGGCGACGCGGTGGGCGCCTCGGGGGCGGGGGCGAGGGTGCACATGGCCATGCGGGTACCACCGAATCGACGGCTATAACAGGTAAGGCTTACCTTAGCTCACATGATCGGTGCCGGTGCAAGGTCCGTCCGTACGAGTGGTGCGCGTCACTCGGCGGGATCCTCGGCCGGTGCAGGGGTCGGGGCCGGCTCCGGGGGCCGCTCCCCGTCCTCCTCCGCCAGTCGGCCGGCCAGCCAGCTCGGTACCCCGCCCAGCAGACGGAACAGCCGCCGCGCCTCGGCCCGGAGCCGCTCCGCCTCCGGCTCCGGCTGGACGTCCGCCAGAGCCACCAGGGCCGGCGCCATGCCCACCAGATAACCCAGCTCCTCGCGCAGGCGGAGCGACTCGGCGAAGCCGTGCCGCGCCTCGGTGAGCTCACCGCCGCGCAGGGCCAGTCCGGCCAGATGCCGCCAGGTGAAGGAGCACAGCAGCGCGTCCCCCTGGGCGGTGGCGGCGGCGTGCGCCCGGCGGTACGCCGCCCGCGCCGCCTGGGGGCTGTCCCCGAAGTGCTCGGTCATCAGGCCGCGCCGGAAGTCCAGCATCGCCCGCCGGGGGGAGTCGGGCGGCAGCAGCGCGGCGGCCCGCCCCAGCGCGGCACGGGCCTCGTCGGCCCGGTCGCGTACGGCCAGCACCGTCGCGGCGTAGGCCAGATGGCCGCGCTCGCAGGCGGCCGCGCCGCGTTCCTCGTCGGTCGCCGCCAAGGCCTCGGCCACCCGCAGCGCCTCCTCGGCGCGTTCCCAGCCGTCGGCGGTGAACATGCAGCGCTCCACCAGCAACCCCGCCCGCCGCAGCGCCGCCCCGGCGTCGTCCCGCGCCACCTCCGGCTCCAGCAGCGCCGCCGCGTCCTCCCAGCAGCCGCGCGACCTCAGCCGCCACACCGCGTGGTCGAGCGGACCGTCCTCCGCCCCGGCACCCGGCCCCGACCCCGCGCCCGATCCCGCACCCTCCAGCCGTACCGAACGTGACATGGCGGTCTCCGCCACAGTGCCCTCCCCAACCAAGCGCGCCGTCGAGCCGGATGTGAGCGAATCCCAGCACGAACACCGGGGCCCCGCCAAGGGGTAAGTGTGAACGGTTTCACAATCTTGGTCAGCTCTTGACACGCCCCGGACGGCGTGCGTCACCGGCCGTCGAGGTCACTCGTCCCACCAGCGGTCGTCCGGCTCGCGCCGGTTGGCGACGACCGCCGCGACCGGCGGGATGGCCATGGCCACCACGCACATCGCGATCGCCAGCGGGACCGACCACAGGCGCACGAAGGCCCACGCGCCGACGAAGAGGGCCAGGCACAGACCCATCAGCGCGAAGTAGCGGCGCCGCCTGCGCGCGTACACCCTTCCAGCGTAGGACGGGGGCCGGTCCGGGCGGCTGCCTCAGCGCATGCGCAGGGCGAGGAGGAAGTCCACCCGGTCCTCCAGCCGCGACAGGTCGCGGCCGGTGAGCCGCTCGATGCGGCCCACCCGGTAGCGCAGGGTGTTGACGTGCAGGTGGAGGCGGGCGGCGCAGCGCGTCCAGGAGCCCTCGGAGGCGAGGAACGCCTCCAGGGTGGGAACCAGCTCGGCGCGGTGGCGCCGGTCGTACTCGTACAGCGGGTCCAGCAGCCGGGCGGTGAAGGCGCGGCGCACGTCGTCGGGCACGAAGGGCAGCAGCAGGACGTGGGAGGCCAGCTCCTCGTGACCGGCCGCGCAGACCCGCCCCGGCCGGGCGGCGGCCACACGGCGGGCGTGACGGGCCTCCTCCAGGGCCCCGCGCAGGCCCTCGGCGGAGTGGACGGCGGCGCTGACGCCCAGGGTCAGCCGCCCCTCCGGTCCGCCGAGGCCGTCCAGGCCGCGCTCCAGCGGGGTCCGCAGCGCGTCGAGCAGGGCGGTGGCCGCGAACGCGCCCTCGGCGCCGGCGGACGGCCCGGACCCCTCGCCGCCGCCCCCCTCACCGCTCTCCTCACCGCTCTCCTCGCCGCCGCTCCCCCGCCCGGGAGCCGCCGCGAGCGGGACGAGCGCGACGGCCTCCCCGCCGGCCGGCACCACCGCGACCCGGTCCGCCGCGTCCCGGCCGCCGGCCGGACCGGCCAGCGCCTCCTCCAGCAGGGCCCCGGCGGCCCGGGCCCGCTCCTCCTCGGACAGGCCGGGACCGTCCTCCCAGTCCAGCCGGGCGACGACCACCTGCCACAGGGGCGCGGCCCCGGACCCGGGCAGCAGTGCGGACGCCGTCACCCGCAGCCGGGCGGCGACCTCGGCCGACGGAGCGCCGGAACGCAGCAGCTCCAGCACCTCCCCGGCCAGGCGGCGGCCCACCGAGCGGGCGGCGTCCCGCCGCTCGCGCTCGGCCGCGATCAGCCGGGTGACACCGTGCAGCAGGTCCAGCCGCTCGGCCGGCCACTCGTCCGCGTCGGCCTCCACGGCCAGCAGCCAGCCCGACAGCGCCGACAGCACCGCCTCGCGGGGGTCTGCCCCCTCCCCGCCGGCCGGCGGTCCGCCCACCGGGAACAGCGAGTACACCGTCTCGCCGGCCACCGCGCGGTGCGGACCGGGGCGCCCCGCCCGCAGTGCCGCCAGGTGCTCGCCCGCCAGGCGGGTGCGGACCGCGGCCGGCAGCCGGTCCGTACCGGACCCGGCGACCGGGCGGCCGGCGGGGGAGAGCACCCACGCCCGCAGGTCCAGGTCGGAGCCCAGCAGGTCCAGCACCGCGTCCGGGCCGCCGCCCGCCGGGTCCGGGGACATCAGCCGCCGGTGCCGCTCCACCACGGCGGCCAGATCGCCGGCCCGCTCGCCGGAGACCTGCCGCACCACGTGCTCGGTGACGGTGGCGAAGGCGACCTTCTCGTCCACCGAGAACAGCGGCAGCCGGTGCCGTGCGCAGGCCGCCACCAGATCGGCCGGCACCGGGCCCAGCTCCGCCTCGCCCGCCGCCAGCGCTGCCACGCCCGCGGCGGCCAGGATGCGCACGAACGGTTCGGAGTCCTCGGGGCCGCGCCGCCAGGCCAGCCCCGTCAGGACCAGCTCACCGCCCGACAGGTAGCGGCTCGGGTCGCGCAGGTCGGTGGTCATCACACCCCGCACCGGCCGGTCGAGCTCCTCCTCGCCGCTCAGGAGCCGCAGCCCCAGCCAGGGGCCGTCCAGGAGTGCGCGCAACCGCATCGTCGTCGTCCGCCGATCTTTCCGTACCACTGGTGCCGTACCGCCGGTGCGCGGGGCGCGTGTGCCGCGCCCCGGCTCCCGCGGGCCTTCGTTCGAATCTACAAGACCTGCTCGTGGGCCGTACGGGTGCTTCGTGCCGACGGTGACCGCACCGGCAGGTCGGCGAGCCGGTCCGCCGGGGGCGTGCGGTGTAACACGGGTGTAGCCGCCCGATCCCCGCACGCCCGCCCGGCACCGGATCCCGCCGCGTCCCGGCGGCGGGGAGGCCCCGCGACCGACCGAGAAGGACCGACGACATGGACTTCCCGCGCCACGCCGACCGGGAGCCGGCCGACCGGGAGGCGGTGCCCGCCGCCGACTCCGAGCGCCCGAGCGGCCGATGAGCCCGAAGGACCCCGGTGGACCCGAGCGCCCCGAGCGCCCCGAGAGGCCCGGGGGCTCCGGAAAGGCGGAGCGTTCCGGGAGGCCCGAGGACCCCCGGGTGGTCGGCCCCCCGCCCTCCGGGGGGTCGCGCGTGGACCGCTGGTTCCACATCTCCCGCCGCGGGTCCACGGTCGCGCGCGAGGTGCGCGGCGGCGTCACCACCTTCATGGCGATGGCGTACATCCTGCTGCTCAACCCCGTGCTGCTGTCCGTCCCCGACCGCTACGGGAACCGGCTGGAGGCCGCCGAGGTGATCACCGCGACAGCGCTGGCCGCGGCCGTCACCACCGTCGCCATGGGTGTGATCGGCCGCGCTCCGCTGGCGCTGGCGGCCGGGCTGGGAGTCTCCGGCGTGCTGGCAACCCAGGTCGCCCCAGAGGTGAGCTGGCCGCAGGCGATGGGGATGTGCGTGATCTACGGCTCGGTGATCATCCTGCTGGTGGTCACCGGGATGCGCGAGCGGATCATGAACGCCATCCCGACGGCGCTCAAACACGCCATCACCATCGGCATCGGCCTGTTCATCGCGATGGTCGGCCTGGTCAACGCGGGCTTCGTCGGCCTGGGCGAACCGGGCTCCCCGGTCACCCTCGGACAGGGCGGCCGGCTGACCGGCTGGCCGGTGCTGGCCTTCTGCGTCACCCTGCTGCTGATCTTCATGCTGCTGGCCCGCGGGGTGCCCGGCGCCCTCCTGATCGGCATCGCCGTCGGCACCGCCTTCTCGATGGCCGTCACCGCCGCCTTCGGCATCGGTGGCGAGGAGTGGGGCGGTGCCGTGCCCGAGTTCCCCGAGCGGCTGGTCTCCGCCCCCGACTTCGGCCTGCTGGGGAACGTGGAGATCGGCGGCCTGGCGGGACTGGGCGTCACCGGCTTCACCATGATCGTCTTCACTCTGGTGCTGGCCGGGTTCTTCGACGCGATGGCCACCATCATCGCCGTCGGCCACGAGGCGGGCCTGACCGACGAGCGGGAGCGGATGCCGGGGCTGGGCCGGGCACTGCTGGTGGACGGCGCGGGCGGGGTGGTCGGGGGTGTGGCGAGCGCGTCGGGCCAGACGGTCTTCATCGAGTCGGCCACGGGCGTGGGCGAGGGCGCGCGTACGGGGCTGTCCGCCGTCGTCACCGGGCTGCTGTTCGCGGCGGCGCTGCTGTTCACCCCGCTGGCGCTGATCGTGCCCGGCCAGGTGGCCTCCGCCGCGCTGGTCGTCATCGGCGCGATGATGATGCAGAACTCCCGGTACGTGGACTGGACCGACCGCACCACGGCGATCCCGGTCTTCCTCACCGTCGTCCTGATGCCCTTCACCTACTCGATCACCACCGGCATCGGCGCCGGCGTCATCGCCTACACGGTCGTGCGCACGGCGGTGGGGCGCTGGCGCGAACCGGGGGTGCTCATGTGGCTGCTGACGGCGGTGTTCCTCGTCCACTTCGCGGTGGGGGGCACAGGAGGGGCGTAGGGGAGCCGGCCGGTGCCGGACCGGACGACCGTCCGGTCCGGCACCGAGGGGGCACCGTCGGCCCCGGTCAGTCCCGCGGGCCCTCCAGCATCTCGGCCCAGCCGCTCTGGACCATCGTCTGGAAGCGCCAGACGCCGCCCCGGCGCACCAGGATGTCCGCGTAGCGCATGCGGTGCTCCTCGCCCCCCGCCGTCATCACCGAGTCGGTGAACACCACGACGAGGCTGGAGGAGAGGAAGAACGGGGTGCGCGCCGACTCGAAGCGGACCTCCCCGTCCCCCGCGCCGCCCATCACCGCGTTCATCGTCTCGGTGTAGCGCCGCCGGTCCCACTGGTCGGTCCGGCCGTCGCCGCCGGAGCCGTCGGTCACCAGATTGAGCGGGAAGACGGCCATGCCGGCCATGCGCTCGATGTTCTCCGGGGTGGGGGAGGAGGCGAGTTCGTCGTAGGAGGCGAACCACTCCTCCAGACTCCGCAGGTCCTCCTCGGTCGGGGTGTAGCCGGTCAGGGCCGCGGCGGTCTCGGTGTTCTGCAGCAAGGCTCTCCATTCATCAATTTTGACTAGTTGCGGGAAGGGTAGCGCCCGCCGTCTCGGTAGGCAAACTTGATTAATCGAGCCTCCGTGTATCCCGCGCACCTCCGCGGATCCCCGCCTCCCGCCTCCGGTGGGCCGCGGAACCTCCGCGCGCCGGATGCGGCACGCGGGCCGAAGCGTGTGGACGGCGGTCGGCGCGGGCATCCGTCCCTCCGGCCGAGGTCCACTTCTCCACGGAGGCGACATGAGCGAGACCCCGCACGGCCGGTTACCGCACCGCCCGCACGGGCCGGCCCGGGAGGACGGCTTCCCCGGGGAACTCTCCGGCGTCGTCCTGGACGCGCCCGACCCCCGCACCCTCGCCGCCTTCTACCGGCGGCTTCTGGGCTGGGAGACCGTCAGGGACGAGCCCGACTGGGTGAGCCTGAAGGGACCGGGCGCCACCAAGCTCTCCTTCCAGACCGAGCCGGAGTACCGGCCGCCCACCTGGCCCGGTAGAAGCGACCGCCAGCAGATGATGCTCCACCTGGACTTCCGGGTCGACGACCTCGAAGCCGCCCACGAGCACGCCGTCGCGGCCGGTGCCACCCTCGCCGACTTCCAGCCCCAGGACGGCGTACGGGTCTACACCGACCCGGTCGGACACGTGTTCTGCCTTTTCGTCGACGACTGACTCCGCGCCCCGGCGGGCAGTCCCGCCGGGGCGCGGAGTCAGCGCGGGCCGCCGGTGTCCAGCAGCGCGTGCGCCGCCTCGTTGACCGGCTGCGGAGTGCCCGCCAGGTCCAGCGTGAAGAGCGGCAGACCGAGAGCGTCCGCGCGGCCGAGCGCCTGGCGGGTGTAGCCCGCCAGGGAGAAGCAGACGGCCACCGCCGACTCGTTGAGGCCGTGCAGCCACAGCGTCTCGACGGCGTCCGGCCCGGTCGGCGAGGTGGTGGGATCCACCCGGGCCAGGACCTCGGGCCCGCGCAGATCGACGCCCGGGACCGGAAGGGCCCCGGCCACGGGGCGCACCCGCTCGAAACCCAGCCAGTCCAGGAAGAGCGCGGCGGCCGTCACCACGTCCCGGGCGGTACGGATGGCGACCGGCTGGAAGTCGGGCCGTCCGCCGGCCGCCCCCGGCGAAGACGTGCCCGGCGCCTCCTCGCCGCCGGCCACGGCGGACGGGAAGGCCGCACCGGAGAGCCGGCCGGGTGACTGGCCGGGGGGCCGGCCGGAGGGCTCGGCGAGGGGAGGCCGCAGCAGCGCGCCGCACGGGCAGCCCAGCTCCGGCCGGGGCCACTCGTCGTACCGCCCGCAGGCGGAGCAGCGCAGCGTCAGCCAGGAGTCGGCCCACACGCGGTGCCGGACCCGTACGGGAATCCCGCCGTGCAGCAGCGCGGGCGCCACGGGGGCGCCGCAGCGGCACGGATAGGAGGGCACGATGTAGAGGTGCTCACGACGGCACTGGGGGCACCGCACCGGCACGGTCTCTGCCAATCTCGGCTCCAGGCGGACGGTCGGGCCGAAGGGCCGCGGGGACAAGGGGCTCGCCGGCCCATCGTCCCCGACGAAGGCGCCCGCCGGGAACGGGTTCGCACGGCCGCGGCGCCCCGCGGCGGACCGGAGGATCGAATTCCGGTCATATTCCCCCGGCAGCCCCGCCGCCCGGTGCCCGGCAGCCCGGCGGCCCCGGCGACCCCGCGTGCGGTGCGTCGCCGCCCGGTGCCCGGCGCGGCTCAGTCCAGCAGCTCGTACGCCGGCAGGGTCAGAGACTCCGCGAAGTCCCCGTCCAGCGCCACCCGCAGCAGCAGGTCGTGCGCCTGCCGCCACCTGCCCGCCGCGTACGCCTCCTCGCCCAGCCCGGCGCGGATGTCCGCCAGGTCCTCGGCGGCCAGCGAACGCACCAGTTCGGGGGTGACCTCCTCCCCGGTGTCCAGCACCACGCCGGCGTCGACCCACTGCCAGATCTGGGAGCGCGAGATCTCGGCGGTCGCGGCGTCCTCCATCAGCCCGAAGATCGCCACGGCGCCCTGGCCCCGCAGCCATGCCTCGATTTGACATCCTCCCCGGCCTAAAGGCCGGGGATTTCCGCCTGCTCCCACACGGGCTGTGTGGGTTGCTTCGGGTGGGTTCCCGCTTCGCCGCGCGGTGCGGGCACGGGTGCCCGTCTTACCAGCGCTCCACGGGCTGACACGGCCAGTCCGGCCGCCCTGGCGACGTTGACCGCCGCGTTGATGTCCCGGTCCAGCACCGCCCCGCACGCCGGGCAGGTCCACACCCGGATGTGCAGGGGCTTGGGACCGTCCTTCACGCCGCAGGCCGAGCACACCTGGGAGGTGGGCTCGAAGCGGCCGATCCGGATAAAGGTGCGCCCGTAGCGGGCGGCCTTGTACTCCAGCATGGCCACGAACGCCGACCATCCGGCATCGTGCACGGACCTGGCCAGGCGGGTACGCGCGAGTCCCTTCACACACAGGTCCTCCACCGCGACCGCTTGGTTCTCGCGGATCAGCTTCGTGGAGAGCTGATGGTGGAACTCGCGGCGCGCGTCCGCGACCTTCGCGTGCGCCCGTGCGACACGGATCCTGGCCTTGTCCCGGTTCCTGCTGCCCCGCTCCTAGCGGGACAGGTCCCGCTGCGCCTTCCTCAGCCGCTTCTCCGCTCGGCGCAGAAACCGCGGACTGTCGATCTTCGTGCCGTCGGAGAGGACCGCGAAGTGCCCCAAGCCGAGATCGATACCCACTTCCGGAGACGTCTTGGGCAGAACTTCCTCCGGGCCGGTCTCCACGGTGAAGCTCGCGAAGTACCGGCCCACGCTATCCAGCACCCCCGTCCACCTCGACCGGAACATGTGTACGGTCCGTCACCGCATCGCCCGCCCGCGCGTTTCCCGACCCCCGGCCCAAAGGGACCGGCACCCCGTCCTCGCCGGGCCGGCCGGCGGTGCGCCACCCGGCACCGTCAAGCAAGGAAATCGAGCGGCCCGACCAGCCGCTCCGACCCGGGCTGAAGCGAACAGCGCGGACCCGTTGCCCACCGAGGCCGGAGCGGGCTGATGATTCGCTTTACCACCGGGCTGAAGCCTGATGCACCGTGAACAGACCCAGTAGTGCCTGCCCCGGGCGCGGTGAAGTCGATGCGGCGGCGGGCAGGGGCCGTTTCCACCGGTACGTTCCGCCGCCGCGGACCAGTCTCCCCACCGCCGCGGACCAGTCTCCCCACCGCGGCGGCCCGGGGCCCGCCGGGCCCGGGCCCGATGGCCTGAACCACGCCCCGGATCTCGCCCTCCGTGTAGCGCGATGTGCGGAGAGTGGCGTTTACTGTGCGCACCCCTTTCCCGGCCGTACGCCGCCGGGAGGGGCCGGACCGCGAGCCCTCGACGGACGCGGAGCGGCGGCGCAACGACGGGGGAGCGCCGCGCGGGACCGGGAACGGGAAGACGGAGCACGGCGGAGCACGACAGCAGACGACAACCGACGACGACGGACGACGAGGAACACAGCATCCGTGTGGGGGGAGCTGCGTTGCGGAGAGAAGCGGTAGGACGCCGGACGGTCGTCCACGGACAGGACGACCCGCGGGTCGTCGCACTGCGGCGGGCCGTGTCCCGCCTGCACCGGGAACTCGCCGGTTACCGCGCACAACTGGCGGACCGGCAGATAGCCGAGGACGAACTGGCCGCCGTGGACGCCGAGCTCCGCGCCGGTGCCCCCGAGGTCGCCCGGCTGCGCCACTCGCTGCTGCTGATCGCGGGGGCGGTCGGTTCGGTGAGCGCGCTGGCCGAGGCGCTGGCGGAGGTGCGCAAGGCCGTCGAGCTGTTCGGCGCGCCGGCGCCCTGACGGAAGGCGCCTCCGTGCCCCGTGCTCCGGCGGCCGGGCGCGCGGGCCGGCCTGCGGCCGGGAGGTCCAGTGCGGCCCCGTACGGCCCGTTTCGGCCCGCCCGCGGTTCGCCGGGCGACCTGGCCGGATAACGATGTCGCCGCAGGACCTCCCGCTGGCATCATCGGCGGCGGACGGCCACACAGGGGGAGGCGCGGATGAGCACGGACGAGCGGGCAGCGGTCGATCTGGCTTCCCTGGGCGAGGACTTCGTCCGCGACCCCTATCCCGTCTACGCCGAACTGCGGGCCCGCGGCCCGGTGCACCGGGTGCGGACGCCCGAGGGAGCCGAGGCCTGGCTGGTCGTCGGATACGAGGAGGCACGGGCCGTCCTGGCCGACCCGCGCCTGTCCAAGCACTGGAGCAACGCCTCGCCCGCCCTGCCGGTGGGCCCTTTGGCGTCCGGGGTCAGCATGCTCAGCTCCGACCCGCCGGACCACACCAGGCTGCGCAGGCTGGTCGCCCGCGAGTTCACCGCGCGGCGCACGGCGGCCCTGGAGCCGAGGGTGCGGGAGATCGCCGACGGGCTGCTGGAGGCGATGCTGAAGGAGCCGGACCGGCGGGCCGACCTGGTGGACGCCTACGCCTTCCCGCTTCCCATCACGGTCATCTGCGAGCTGCTGGGCGTGCCGTTCCTGGACCGGGACGCCTTCCGGGCCTGGTCGGCCACCGTCGTCGGGGACGCGGGCTTCGAGGAGAAGAGGGCCGCGAACGAGGCCGTCACCGCGTACCTCACCGAGCTGCTGGAGGAGAAGCGCCGGCAGCCGGGCGAGGACCTGCTGAGCGCCCTGCTGCACACCGCCGACGAGGACGGCGACCGGCTGTCGGCCGAGGAGCTGCTCGGCATGGCCTGGCTGCTGCTCATCGCGGGCCACGAGACCACCGTCAACCTGATCGCGAACGGCACCCTCGCCCTGCTCACCCACCCCGACCAGCTCGCGCTGCTGCGCTCGGACCCCTCCCTGACCGAGGGCGCGGTCGAGGAGATGCTGCGCTACGACGGCCCGGTCGAGACGCCCACCTACCGCTTCACCACCGAGCCCGTCGAGGTCGGCGGGACGGTGATCCCCGGCGGCGGGGAGCTGGTGCTGGCGGCCCTGGCCGACGCCAACCGCGACCCGGGACGCTTCGCGGACCCCGGCCGCTTCGACATCCGCCGCGAACCCCGCGGCCACCTCGCCTTCGGGCACGGCATCCACCACTGCCTGGGCGCCCCGCTGGCCCGGCTGGAGGGCCGCGTCGCCGTCCGCGCGCTGCTGGACCGCTGCCCGGACCTGGCCCTCGACATCCACCCCGCGGCCGTCTCCTGGCGGCAGGGCATGCTCATCCGCGGCCCGCACCGCCTTCCGGTGCGCTTCTGAGGGACCGCCCCTTCCGGCCCGGCCGGCCCCTCAC
>NZ_JAKMAY010000072.1:0-22140 GCF_022015835.1 Streptomyces sp. ICN903
GCTGCCAGCCGGAGCCGCCGGGGGTCCAGGTGGAGACGTCGGTGGTGCCGGTGCCGGATGCGCCGAGGTAGACGTACGAGCCCTGTACCCAGGCGCTCAGCTGGTACTGGGAGTCCGGCTGTACGGTCACGGTCTGGGTGCACTTGGCGTTGTCGCTGCCGGCGGGGGTGGCCTTCAGCGCCGCGGTGCCGCCGTGGACGGGGGAGGAGACGGTCGTGCCGCTGCCGGCGGAGCAGGTCCAGCCGTTCAGGCCGGACTCGAAGCCGGCGTTCCGCACCAGGTTCGGCTCGGCGGCGTAGGCGTCGCGGCCGTCGAGCGTGGTGGCGCCGCCGGCGAGGAGAGCGGCGCACGCCGCGGAGGCGACTCCCGCGCGGATGCGGAGGGGTCTCTTTCTGCTGGTCTGTGCGGAGGGACGGTCCATGGCTGTCTCCGTGGGTCGGGGGCGGTGGTGGGGGAGCGCGTTCTCGGTGGCACGGCGACACCGCGCCCCAGGAAAAATGGTCCAGACCAATAAGGTTGTCAAGGGGTCCGGAGGCGGTTGGGGCCTGGCGGTGTTCGTCGGCGCGTACGCCCCCGGCGGCAACCGCGAACCGGCCAGGACGGTCTGCGCCTCGCCCAGGAGGGATGCACCACCGGCCGATTCAGCCGGGCGGTCGATCAGCTCGGCGGCGACAAGCCGAACGTGCGCGTCCGCGGGCTCCGCGCACTGCGGCGGATCGTGAAGCCGTCATCTCCGTCCAGGCCACGTGTCCGCGCGCGCCTGCTGTGGCCGCCCCGCGGGCCGGAGCAGCCGGCGGAGGGCATGCCGGTCAACGGCATCGCGCCGTTGGAGGCCGGGGCCCCGGATGACCAGGTGACGCTCCGGCCTCGGTGTGCTGTGCCGGCACCGCGAGCAGCTTCCGGGGCCGGCGCCGGTGCGCACTGCACCGGCGCCGGCTCGGAGGTCACCAGGCGCGGCCGCAGCAATCTCGGCCCCGGTCACCGCGGGTTCCGCACGACCACACGGGCCAGGGCGCGAGCACGTTCAACATCCGCAACCGTCGGGGAAGTCCGCACTACACCTTCCGGGGCACGGACTCACCCGGTCAGGTCGGTCGTCTCGGGGCAGGCGGACGGCGAGGTCGTCGGCGAGTTGCCGGTCGGCCTCAGTGGGACCGGTGGGTCGGCGAGATGCTGGGGGTGGACATCGGTGTGCGGGCCGAGCCGTTGCGCGGGTCTACACCAACCCCGAGCGGTCCACCCTGGCCGCCGCTGAACCCGGCGCCGTGCCGGACGTACCCGCTCCCGCACCGTGGTCGTTCGGACGCGGAACCAGGCCCTCGGAGGGGGAGCGGCCGCCGTACTCGGCTTCCAGCCGGGCAGCGGCGTCCTCACGCAACCGCACCTTGTCGATCTTGCCGATTCCGGTCAGGGGCAGCGCGGGCACCCTGACGACGCGCTCGGGCAGTTTGAACGGGGCCAGTCCGCCGTCTTCGAGGAAGCGGCGGATCTCCCGCAGTGTCGGAGAGCCCCCTCCGCCGTCGACGACGTACAGGCAGACCGCTTCGCCCAGGACGGGGTGGGGCACAGGGACAGCGGCGGCTGCGCGCACGCCGGGATGCTTCTGGACCAGTGCCTCCAGTTCGGCCGCCGGGATTTTCTCCCCACCACGGTTGATCACGTCCTTGACGCGTCCGACGACCACGAAGTTGCCCGAGGGGTGGCGGCGGACCAGGTCGCCGGTGCGGTAGAAGCCGTCGGAGGTGAACGAGGAGGGGTCCGTGTCGCCGTGGTAGGCCGTGATGACGCCAGGGCCCCGGGCCAGGAGCTCGCCCGCCTCTCCGTCGGCGACGGGGCGACCTCCGCCGTCCACCACGAGGGTCTCGTCCCCCGGTGAGACGGGCCGCCCCTGGGTGGCGAACACCACCTCCGGGGGGTCGTCGAGCCGGGAGAAGTTCAGCAGGCCTTCGCTCATCCCGTACACCTGCTGGATCCGGCAGCCGAAGGCATCGCCGAGCTGTCTGGCGGTCTCCTCGTCCAGGCGGGCGCCACCGACCTGAAGCACCTCCAGGCTCGGCAGGTCGGGCCCGTGCGAGGCGGTCCGTGCGGTGAGCCACTGACGGGCGATCGCAGGAGTGAGCGCGCAGTGCGTCACGCGTTCCCGCTCGATCAGCGCCATCGCGCCGACGGGATCCCCGGGCGCCCCGAGGACGACCTTCCCTCCGTGGGCGAGTGCGCCGAGGATTCCGGGGTGGCCGAAGGCGAAACTGTGCGTCACGGGCATGACCGCGAGATAGACCGAGTCCGGTGTCAGCGCCGACACCGTCGCCGAGGCGCGGACGACGTGGCCGAACGCCTCGTGCGTACGGGGAATGGGCTTGGGCGCGCCGGTGGTGCCGCTCGACAGCAGGAACAGGGCGATGTTCGAGGCGCGCCGGTGGTCGCTCACCGTGGGGACCGCCTCTCCGGCCGTGGCGAACTCGTCGAGGTCCAGGTGGCCGCGGGCCGGGTCGACCCCGCCGGAGACCAGCAGGTTCCGCACGAACGGATGGTGTTCCCGGAGCCCTTCGGCGAACCGGAGGTGGTCGAAACGGCCTTGCCGGGCCGGTACGGCCATCATTGTCGGCCGTACCGAGGACAGCACGGGGGTGAGCTCGTGTTCGCGCAGCGTCGGCGGAGCGAGGACCGGGCGTGCGCCGAGCCGGATCAGGGCGAGCACGAGGACGACGAGCTGGGGCTGGTTGGGAAGCTGCACGAGTACGTTCTCGCCGGGGTGCGTTCCGCAGCGCGCCAACCGGGCGGCACAGCCCGATACGGCGGCGTCCAGTTCGGCCCCGGTGAGAGCCCGGCCGTCGCCCACGAGCGCCTCACGGCGGCTTTGACGTCCGTGAGCCCCCAGGACCAGGTCGTCCAGCGGGTCCGGGCGCCACCAGCCGCGGCTCCGGTAGTCCGCCGACACCCGCGGACCCGGCCCGTTCCCGCCCAAGGCGTCGGCGAGCTGCCGCAGGGTGTGGTCGTGTTCACTCCAGAGGTCGACGCGGGTGCCGAGGCGTTCGGAGAATTCGATCTCCAGTTGCGTGATGTCGACCGAGTCGAGTCCGAGGTGAGCGCGCAGGAGCGCGTCCTCGCGCAGCAGCTCCTGCTCGATGCCCAGCTCGGAGAGGATCCTCCGTACGTCGTTGATGTCCGGCAACCGGCTCTCCTCGCTGGGACGGGGAACGTTCTGGTGGCGGGAAGGCACAAACGGCGGGCCGCTCGCGTCCCGGACCCGTACGGCGGACCCGGGCACCCGAGTCCGCCGCGTCCGACGATCGGCGGCGCGGGCCGCTTCAGACGACGGTGAGCGTCGTCACCCCGGTCGCGCCCGTGACACCGGTGGTCAGGCACAGCAGCAGTCCCGGCTGCGGGAGGGTGATGACCTGGGTCGCCGAGCGGCCCTGGAAGCGACCCTGGACGACGGTTCCGGTGAGTGTGGTGACGACCTGCCCGGCGACCGCGGTGCTGCTGCCCCGGGCTTCGATGACGCTGGTGTCGCCGGTGCTCCACGTGAAGGTCCGAAGGCCCTGGAACCCGCCGAGCAGGTCGTTGCAGCCGACGTGGAGGGTGAACCGCTCCCCGTACGCCCCGCTCGTCACCTCGCCCGCGCCGTCGATGCACGAACCGAGGCGCCCGTCGGTGGTGACGTCGACGTCCTGCGGCTGGAAGGTGACCCCCGGACTGTAGGCGACGGACTCGGTTCCCTGGCACTGCAGCAGCGCGAGTGGTTCCGCGCGGGCGGGCCCGGCGGCCAGTGCGCCGGCGCAGAGCACGGTGACGGCGGTTGCCAGAACTGCTAAGCGTGCCCGTGCTCTCATGACGGACATGAGGCGGCCTCCTTCGGGGTGTGTGGTGTGCACAGGGGGCATGCCCGGCACGCCCGTTCGTGAGACGGGCGCGCGGGAGCGGTGCCGGAGGCAGGCGGAACCTCGTGCGCTGCCCCTGTGAGAACCGCGCCGGCCGACGCCCCCGTTTCCCCGGCCCACGCCTTGCCGCCCGAGACAAGGGTGTGGGTCAGTGGACCGTGCGGGCGGCAGGCGGGACGCGGACTTCCGAGCGTTTCCCCACGCGGACGATCTCCCCGGACCCCTGGAGCGCCGCGTCGACTTCGAACCCTGGAGTGTGATGGAGCCACAGGAGAGCGGCACACTCGCGGTACCGGGCGCGAGGCTTCATTTCGAAGTGCGCGGGGAGGGGCCGCCGGTACTGCTCATCGCGGGCGGCAACTCCGACGCGGCCGTCTTCAGGCGCCTGGCCGCCGCCCTGGCCGCGGACCACCGCGTCATCACATACGACCCGCGCGGCAATTCGCGCAGCCTTCTCGACGGTCCGCCGACGGACCAGCGGATCGAGGAGCACACCGACGACGCGCACCGCCTGCTCGAGCACCTCACCGGGCCCGACGAGCCCGTGCACGTCTTCGGAAGCTGCTCGGGCGGGCTCGTCGCGGTCGAACTCGCCGTCCGCGGCCAGACCCGGATCCGCTTGACGGTCGCCCACGAACCGCCCGCGATGGGGCTGCTGCCGGATGCCGAGGACCACCTGGCGTTCTTCGAGGACGTCCACGAGACGTTCCGCCGTGAGGGCGTGGCGGCGGCCATGGGCAAGCTCCAGCTCGTGTTCGGCGACGGGCCCGCGCCGACGCTGCCCGAGGCGCACGACAACACCGAGTTCTTCCTGGCCCACACCGTCAGGCCGGTCACGCGTTTCGTACCCGACCTCACCGGGCTCGCGACGGTGGCGGACCGGATCGTCGTGGCAGGCGGTTACGACTCGCGCACCCACGCCGTCCACCGGCCCGCGGTCGTCCTCGCGGAGCGGCTCGGCCGTGAACGGGTGCTGTTCCCCGGCGGCCACGTCGGCTACGCGAGGTACCCGGCCGAGTTCGCCAGGCGACTCGCCGGGGTGTTCGCGGTCCCGTCCGGCGCGGTGGCCTCGGGCCGCACCGGTGGGGGACGCTGACATGCGCATCGTGATGGGGGCCCAGAACTGCGGTTTCGGCCCGGCCTCCGAACTCGTCGCGGTCTCCCGGCTGCTCCCCGGCTCCGAGCGGGTGTTCGTCGGCAGTGGCGTGGCGGCGGCGTTCGCGCGGCGCAACCCGGACGCCTTCGACGCCGTACACGAGACCGGCGGGACGCGCGGGAGGACCGGAGCCGCGATGATCGACGGCCTGCTGGAGACCGGAGACCAGGTGGTCTCGGTCATGGACGCCGAACTGGCCCTGCGGTCCGTCGTGGCGCGGCGGCCGGTGGTCATGGTGGACAGCCTGTTCGGCTTCTGGCGGCTCACACGGCCGTTGGCCCGGATCCGCGACCTGTGCGCGAGTATGCCGCGCTCCTCCTACGCCGCGGCGGACCGGCACCTGGCGGCTCTCTCACCGCACGAGCGCATCGTCGCGGCACACCTGCTCGCCACGCACAGCGTGGTGCAGAACTTCCCGGGCGTCCCCGAGCGCGCGGCCGAGTTCGCCGCTCTCGGCTCCGGGCCCGCGATCCACCTGACCGGCCCGATCGTCGACCTCGAAGGACTGAGGAACACCCCCCGCGACGCCGAACCGGAGCACGACCTGCTGGTCAACATCGGCGGGTTCAAGAACTTCCTGTTGGACTTCGACGTCAACAACGACTACCTGCGCCTGCTCCACCGCTGGATCCCCGACCTGCTGCGCGACTGGCCCCGGTTTCCGCGCGTTCTGGTGTGCGGCGGACCCTTCGGCGGGCGCGGGGAGCGGACCGTCTCGGTTGCCGGCCGACGGGCAGACTGTCGCCTCCTGCGGCAGCGCGACCTGCTGCGGGCGGTGGCGAGCACGCCCGGCTACCTGCTCGCCCCAGGACTCACGGCACTCCACGAGTCGGTGGCCCTCGGACGGTTGCCGCTCGGGATCCACGAGCAGCACTACGCGCACGTCTACACCCTGCGCCGACTCGACGGCACGCTCTTCGGCCGTAACGCCGGCCGGTTCGCGGACGTCCTGCCGCACCACCGGGTACCCGAGGACGACTTCGCCGGGACCGCGGCACTCGTGGAGATCGCCGGCCGCGTACGGGAGGACGACGAGCTCTACGCGGCGTTCCGCGGAACGCTCAACGAGCGGATCGAGCACCACCTCTCGCTCACCCCGGAGCGGCGGCGGCACGGAGTCGAGGAACTGCGGGGACTGCTCGGTGGTGAACCGGTCCACGCGGTGCTGACCAGGATCCTCCCTCCCGGAACAACGGGTGACGGCCGACGGGACCCGGCTCCGCGGAAACGGCCGGACCGGTCGGCCGCTGCGGCTCGTACCGCACCCGGCGCGCGACAGTCAGCGGAACCTCCCCCATACCTGGAGACGGATTGAACACCTCCGAAAGCTCCGACCACGCGGCTTACTTCGCTCTCAGGAACCGGCTGCTCGGCCCCCAGCGCAACCAGGTCCTGACCACGGACCAGTTGTGCGAGGCGGGCCGCCTCATGTGCGGACGCCCCGAGAAACTGTCCCTCTACGGCGTCCCCGCACCCGAGATGGAGGCCCGAGGCCTCCGCATCCTGGGCCGTACCGCCATCGAGTGCACCAAGGACCCCCACCCCGTGGCCGTCGCCGGCGCCATCGCCGAAATCGAGGCCGATGCTCCCGAGGCCGACGGCGAGGCGATGGTCGTCGACCTGTTCTGCGGTTCCGGGAACTTCGGCCACCACCTCGGCCGGCGCCTGGGTCGCCCCGTGTACGCTTCCGAACTCGACCCGGCCGTCCACGAGGTCAGCCGGCGCAATCTCGACCGTGTCGGCTCCACTGTCGACCTCCGTCTGGCGGACTACCGCGACCTGCTCGGCATGCTTCCCGCCCGCAGCGAGCGCGACATCTACCTCGTGGAGCCCGCCTGGGGCCCGGCCCTCACACCGGACGGTCTCGACCTGGCCCGTACCTCGCCCCCGGTGCCCGAGATCATCGGGAACATCCACCGGTCCCGCGACCGCGTGCCGTGCATGGTGGTGATCGAGACCAGCGACCGCGTCCTGCACGGCTCCCTCGAAACCTCGCTCCGGGACGCGGTCCATCTGCGTACTCTCAGCCCCAAGCCGTTTCCACCCCACCGCACCGGCTCACGCTTTCACCTCTATCACCTCGGTAAGCGCCGGAACCGAGCGGGGCGGGCCGTGGGGAGCGGCGGCCCGAGCCCCCCGGCACGCCCGGGCGAGGACCGGTGAGGCGGGCGGCAGCGACTCCCGGGCCCACGCTCCTGGTGCTTGCACTCGGTCACTCGCTCAGAACGGGACCTTGGTGGAGAAGACACCGGGCCGGTCATCGCCGGGCTGTGACCTCGGATGCCGCCTTCTTCACGTCGTCGTGGTCCGTGTCGCGAACCACCACGTTGATGTTGAAGGTGTGGGAACCCAGGCCGTTGGCGATCCCCATGAAGAGCAGGGCGAAGTGCTCTTGTCCGCGTGCGGTGGTGATGCCGCCGATGTCGAGCTGTGCGGACGAGGGCCAGCCGAGGTCGGTGAGCAGACGTCCGGTGGTCCGCTTGGCCTCGGCGTCGTCGCCGGAGAGGAAGACCGTGGACGGGCCCGCGAGACCTCCCGGGTCGACCATCGCGGTGGAGTCCATGGTGCACAGGGTCTTGACGACGGGCGTCGCGGGGAAGGCCGCCTGGATCTGCTCGGCCAGGCTGCTGTTGGGGTGCGAGAGCTCGGTGTAGTCGTCGTTGAGGCCCACTCCGACGTCGATCAAGAGACGGCCGGACAACGCCGGGGCGCCGATGGAACGCAGCAGCTCCACGGAGACGTTTCCGGGCGTCGCGTTGACCAGTACCTCCGCGTGGTCGGCCGTCTCGCGCAGACCGGCCACGGGAAGCCCGAGGCCCGTTCGCTCTTCGGGGTGGCGGGAACCGAGGAGAACGTCGTGTCCCGCGGTGCTCCAGCCGCGGGCCAGTGCCCGGCCGACGTTGCCGGTACCGATGAGTCCTATACGCATGGGAAGGACGCTATCCGCAGGTCGGGGCGTGGCGGATCGGTCTGCGGGCCGGTGTGGGACCGGCACCAAGGACCTAGGTGCCGAAGTCGGCCCAGCCCGGGGGCGCCTCCGGGCCGGAGGCTGGGGGAGGGTGGTCACGCTGCTGCGGACCGTGTTCGAGCAGCCCGACGCCGACGCGGTTCAAGCACAAATGACCCATGCCCTGGATGCGCTGGAGGCCGAGTTCTCCAAGAGCGCAGCCCACTTGGACACCTCCCAGCACGACCTGCAGGCCTTAGAACTCCTAACGAAGTGATCTTTGAGGTGGTTGGATCACTCCGGAACCGACGATCCGGGAGCGTGGGGTGGCGCGGCCGAAGCCGTGGGAAGTCGACGACGAACTGTGGGCGGTGATCGAGCCGCTGCTGCCGAAGGTCGAGCGCCGGGCCCGGCACCCTTGGGTGCAAGCGGCATCCGGACCGGCTGGTGTTCCAGGGCATCCTGTTCGTACTACACACCGGAATCGCCTGGAAACACCTGCCGCAGGAACTCGGCTTCGGCTCGGGCATGGCCTGCCGGCGCCGGCTGGCCGAATGGACCGAGGCCAGCGTCTGGCCCCGACTGCACGAGGCCCTCCTCGCCAAGCTCCGCAGCGCGGACGCCCTGGACTTCGCCCGGGCGGCCGTCGACGGCTCCCACATCCGTGCGCTAAAAGGGGGTCCAAGACCGGACGAAGCCCCGTTGACCGGGGCAGGACGGGCAGCAGGCACCACATGATCACCGACGCCACCGGCATCCCGCTCGCCGCCACCCTGACTGGCGGCAACCGCAACGACGTCACTCAGCTGATCCCGCTGCTCCAGGCCGTGCCGCCGGTGCGGGGCAAGCGTGGCCGCCTCCGGCAGCGCCCGGACGTGGTGCCGGCCGACCGCGGCTACGACCACGACAAATACCGCCGCATGGTCTGGGACCTTGGTGTGAAGCCGTTGATCGCCCGCCGTGGCACCGAGCACGGTTCGGGGCTGGGAACCCAGCGGTGGGTCGTGGAGCGCGGGTTCGCCCACCTGCGCTGGTTCCGCCGCCTGTGGATCCGCTGGGGGATCCGCGACGACCTCCGTGAAGCCTTTCTCACCCTGGGCTGCGCGCTGATCTGCCGACGACGTCCGAACCGCACATCGCGATGAGCTTCAGGACAGCGCGGGGCGTAGGCGAGAACCTCCTGGGCCGACGTGCCGTCCTACGCTGCACGCCGTCGCTTCATCGGGAGGTCGCCCGTTCACCGCGGACGGCAAAAACCAAAGGCAAGGAGATTCCCACCCCTTGCCGTGCTCAACGTATAGCGCACCGGGGGGCTTGCGGCAAGGCCCCCGTCAGGCCGCAGAATCACCGACCGAGGCCAGTACCTGCAGAAACGGGAGTCGCGTAGTGCGTGTGTTGTTGTCGACGTATGGGTCGCGCGGGGATGTCGAACCGCTGGTGGCGCTGGCGGTGCGGTTACGGGAACTCGGCGCGCAGGTGAGGGTCTGTGCGCCGCCGGACGAGGTCTTCGCCCGGCTGCTGGCCAGGGCCGGCGTGGAACTGGTGGCGGTCGGCAGGCCGATGGGCACGATGACGGCGCCGTCGACGGAATCGGCGGCCTCCCGGCGTGTGACCGAGCTGGCCGCGCAGTTCGGCACGGTCGCCGCAGCCGCCGAGGGATGCGACGTCCTGCTGGCGACCGGTCTCGCGCACTTCTCCTCGCGGTCGGCGGCCGAGAAACTCGGTATCCCCTACGTGTACGCGACCTTCTGCCCGTTCCTGCTGCGGTCGCCGCACCAAGCGCCCCCCACGCTGCTGGCGGGCCAGTCGTTCCCGCCGGAGGTGACCGACAACCGGGCGCGGTGGGACCTGAACGCCCGGACCTTCAACGCGCTGCACGGCGGGGCGCTCAACGCCCACCGGGCCTCGGCCGGTCTGCCGCCGGTGGACGACGTCTACGGTTTCATCTTCACCGACCGGCCGTGGCTGGCGTCGGACCCGGTCCTGGGGCCGTGGCGGGAGACCCCGGAGATCGACGTCGTGCACACCGGGGCGTGGATCCTGCCGGACGAACGCCCGTTGGCGGACGACCTGCTGGCGTTCCTGGACACGGGCACACCTCCGGTGTTCGTCGGCTACGGCAGCATGCGCGGCGTCTCCGCGGACATCGCCCGGGTGTCCATCGAGGCGATCCGCGCGCACGGCCGCCGCGCACTCGTCGGCCGCGGCTGGGCCGAACTGGCTCTGATCGACGACCGGGACGACTGTTTCGTCGTCGGCGAGGTCAATCAGCAGGCACTGTTCGGCAGGGTGGCCGCCGTCGTGCACCACGGCGGCGCGGGCACGACGACGACGGCCGCCCAGGCCGGAGCGCCGCAGGTGGTAGTGCCCCAGGCGGCGGACCAGCCCTACTGGGCCGGCCGGGTGGCCGCCCTGGGCATCGGTGCGGCACACGACGGCTCGGCTCCGACCACCCAGTCCCTGTCAGCCGCACTCGGGACGGCCCTCGGCCCCGAGACCCTCGCACGGGCACGGGCCGTGGCCGACGGCATCCGCACCGACGGAGCAGCAGTGGCCGCGGAACTACTGCTCGACACCGTCAGCCGGGAAAGGCCGTCGGTGCCCGCGTGAACCCCCACACGGGGTCACCGAGCCGGGAAAGTGCCCAGCGCCGGGCTGCACCGCCGACGCGGCATACTCGAAGAGACCGGCATACTCGGCGGCTTCCTGGTCGACGTCGGATACTCACCAGCGAGTGACAGCACTGGCCTCCGAAGACCATTCGGTCAGTACCCCCGAGCACCTCATCCGGCGCATCCGGCGGGGCCTGCGGCACATCCAGTACCGCAGCGATTTCATCGACGGCTGTCTCACCGAGACCGGCCTGACCATCAGATCCGGACGAACCCCTCCGACACCACGAGTCCAGCCTCAGTAGCCCCCGGCAGCTGCCCCTGCACCGGGCGCCGCCGAGGGCTCTCCATGCCGCTCGTCCAGCGAATCCCGCCTTGGCGGCGGTGACATCCCAGGTCAGCTTCCTGCGGGTGTCACGGGTTCCAGGTCATGGTGGCGTAGACCCGGTCGAAGCGTCCCGCGGCAAGGTCCTGCCGGGAGACCGACCAGGAGTAGAGGGCCGTCTCCAAACCGTCGAGCCCATGCATCCACTGGGCGAGGCACACCCAGTCCTCGGGACGTACGTCCGTATCGGGCGCGGGCAGTTCACCTCGGGCCACCGCTCGTGCCGCTTCCCGCCCGGCCGCCACGCTGGGGTCTTCCGCCCAGTTCTCGTCCTCGGCGTACCCACCCAGCTGAAGCCCGCGGCCGATGCCCTCGCCCGGCATCTCCGTCCATACCTCGATCAGCTCGTTCGCATGGGGATGTTCCGGGTGATCCACGCAGTCCAAGGGCTGCCCGGGAGCGTAGACCGAGGTGTAGTACGGCAGAGAGACGTCGGTACTCAGGCGGAGCAGCCCTTCCGGGAGATCCGTTTCGTAGGGGTAGTTCTTCCATTCCGGGTCGAGGTCCACAGGGCGTTCCTCGACGGGTGCGCCGGCGGGAATGTGGAGTGCACTGCCCAGGTTTCCTTCCCCGATCCGGTCGGGGTCGGGGTCGGCGAACAGCAGGAGGTGGCCGTCGGCGGGCAGGCCGAGGTCGGTCACTCCTGAGGGCAGCGCGGCGAGGTCGATGGTGGCGGCGAGCTTGCACCACGGGTCGGGGGCGTCCGCGGGAAGCATGAGGGGCCCGCCGAGCCGGCCCACCACCGGCCCGTTCCCCCCGGTGCCCAGAAAGGCGCAGGGTCGGGCGGTGGCCACCCACCGCTCGATGTCGTCCGGGGGGATGCCCTCTGCGAGGGCCCTCTCACGGAACTCATTCAGTGTGTCCAGGTTTTCGGGGGACATGAGAAGTCTCCTTGCGGCCAGGTCGGTTCGACGGAAGGCATCGTGCCGGGTGAGCGGCGGATCGTGAACAGTCAGCGGTGCAGCGTGACGGTCACGCCTCGTGCCCTGAGTTCGGTCACCACGGGGTGGGGGACGCCCGACGGCGAGGTCGCGATTCGTTCGGCCAGGTGGACATGTGCCAGGGCAGGCATGTCGAGCAGAGGCCCGAGATCCTGCAGGGACAGGCATCCACGCAGGTCGAGTTCCGCAAGGTGGGGCGAAGCGGTGAACAGGGTGATGTCCTGCAGTGCGGCCCAGCGCGGGCCGGCCACACTGAGTGAGCTGAGCCGTTCCACCGGTATGCCCTCGACCGAGGGGCAGTCGTTCAGGGAGCGGAGGGTCAGTTCGCGCAAGCCGGAGCAGTCCCGGAGGGCCCTGAGCGATTCCACGTTCTTCATGTACAGCAGGGTCAGTGTGGTCAGCGGAGATCCGGCCAGGTCACCGAGGTCGCGGACGGCGGAGCCGTTGATCATCAGCGTGCGCAGCGCGGGCAGGCGGTCGAGGCCCTTGAGGTCGGCCAGCGCGGAGCAACTGGTGAAAGTCAACTCCCGCAACGCCGGCAGCTCGCCCAGCCCCTCGGTGGTGCGCAGTACCGCACTGCCGTGGATCCCGAGCTTCGTCAGCCCGGGGTGACCGTCCAGCCCTTCGAGCGTCGTCAGCTCGTTGCATCTGTCGAGTTCGAGGGACTGGAGTCGAGGGAGAGCCGCGAATGGCGAGAGGTCGCGGAGCTGGTCGCCGCTCAGCTGGAGGTGGACGAGGTTCGGCAGCCCGGCGAGTCCCTCCAGGTCCGTGAGAGACCCGCAGGAGCGGAGATCCAGGGATTCCAGAGCGTCGAGCGCCCCGCCGAACATACGGAGGGAGCGCACCTTGGTCCAACTCAACCTCAGCTGACGCAGACCACTGAGGTTCAGCAAGGGCTCGAAATCCTCGACGGCGCCGCACCGGCTCAGGTCGAGGCGGGTCAGCCGGGAAAGACGGCCGATCGGGGTGAGGTCCTCCACACTCCTGCAGCCACCAAGATCAAGGTCCGTGAGATCGGTGAGTTCACCGACCTCGGTGAGGTCGGTGAGCCCGTCACACTGGTGGAAGTCGAGCTTCTCGAGCATCGTGAGATGCCGCAGACCGTGCAGGGAAGAGGCGTACGGCAGCCTCAGCTCCGTCCTGCCCTCCTGGCGGAACGCCGGAGCCAGCAAGTGCTCGGCGAAACTGTCCGGGTCACGGTCCGTCCTCCACAGACGGACGAGGAACTTGGACGCGTACGGGTCCAGAGGGGTGAACCGGGCAGCCAGTTTCAGGGCATGCCCGCCGTCACCCGGCGCGGACAGGGAAACCAGTTTCCTGACGGCCTTGCGCGCGCGGTACGCCGGGGCATCCAAGTTCTCGCAGAAACCGAACGGATCTCCGTCGGCGATCGCCCACAACCGGAGCAGTTCCTCGGTGGAGCAGTCGGAGACACCGCTGTACCGCACGGCCAGCTCCAACTCCGCGTCGCCGCCGGACACTGCCAGCAGCATGAGTTCCCTGACCGCCTCACCCGCCTCGGCGGGATGCGCGGTTTCCAAAAGCGCCTTCAACTGCCGTGTCGGCACTGCTGTGTTGTCGTCCTGTGTGTCGTCGGTTGGCCCACCGGGGGAAGTTGGTCGTGTCATGGAAGGACTCTAGGGATCAGGTGTGACATGAAGTTTCCTCCTGATCGTGGACACCTGGAAACCGAGGTCCTGAGGTTTTGGAAGAGGCAGCCCCGGGCGGGGGAACAAGCACACGAAGCGGTACACCGAGGAGTTCGAGCGGGGCGCGATCGCACTCGTCGATTCCTCGGGCAAGACGGTGGCCGCCGTCGCCCGGGAACCCGGCATCAGCTTCGAGTCTCTGCACGGCTGGTACCGGCGGGTGAACCGTAGGCACGCCGCCCGCGCGATGTGTGAGCGCGGCGTCACCCGGCGCAGGCGGTGTTCGCTGACCCGGCCTGTACGACGACCAGGTCCGCCCCGGACCTGATCGGCCGCGGCCTCCATTCCGAGCGCCTCGGGGCCGAGCTGGTCTGCGACATCGCCTATCTGCCCACCGCAGAGGCCGGTTCTCCCTCGCCTGCCGACCGAACCCGGCCACCCACGAGGTCGTCGGCTACGCCATGACCGACCACCTATGAAACACCGGCGCTGCCGGGCCCGGTCGACCTGCCGCTGCGGAGACCAGCCCGTGAGCGTGAGGAAAACGGGAATCAAGGGGGTCATCGTGAGCCCCGGGCCGGAGAACACATCTCTGTGGGGGTAGGGACCGCCACGCCTTGCCGGGAAGGCGGTCCCCCCGGCGGCGCGGGTCAGGGCTGCGATCCGGATTCCGCCGCGGACAGCCCCTCCGGTGCCGTGCCCTCCTTGATACCCAGGTCCTGGGTCCCAATGACGGACAGCAGTTCCAGTTGCTCGGCTCCCGGGCTTCCGGGCGGGGCGGTGAACCACAGCAGGCGTTGGCGTCCGTCTTCGCTGAGGAGGTTGTAGCAGTCGAGTTCGATGATGCCGAGCGTGGGGTGGACGATCTTCTTGTGGTCCATGCGGCGCACCGCGACGTCGTGGGTGTCCCAGAGGGCTGCGAACTCCTGGCTGCGGCGGCGTAGCACGGCGACCATCTTCGTGACCTCCGCATCCCGGCCGCGCTTGGCGGCCGCTGCTTGGAGGTCGGCCACGAACACCCGGGAGTGGTGCGGGTGATCCTCGGGCGGGTACCTCTCGCGCGCCTGCGGGTCGGTGAACCAGCGGTACACGAAGCTCGCCGCCGGGCCGCGGTGTGCCGGGGACTCACCGAGCAGGTTCCTGGCCAGGTCGTTTTCCACCAGGGTTTCGTGCAGGTCGGTGATGACGCGCGCGGGGGTGTTGGACAGCTGGTCCAGCAGTCCGAGAAGCGCGGGCTGCACGTGTGCCGACGGTCCGTGCGCTGACGGAGGGCCCGGCCGTTCGGCGAGGTGAAACAGGTGGTCGCGCTCGTCGCCGTTCAGGCGCAGGGCTCGGGCGAGGGCGGCCAGGGTCTGGGCCGAAGGCTGCACGCCGTTCTTCGCGCTGCCGCGTTCCAGCTCGGTGTAGTAGTCGGCTGACAGCCCTGCCAGCTGGGCGACTTCCTCGCGGCGCAGCCCGGGGACGCGCCGGCGCGGGCCTTGGGGGAGACCGACCTCGGCGGGGCGGATGCGGTCGCGGCGTGTCCTGAGGAAGGCGCCGAGTTCTGGAAGGTTCACCCCTTCATGGTCGCGCGCGCGCCGAGCCGTAGCCAGGGGGTGGCACCCCCTGGGTAAACGCACCCCTGGCTGGGGGTGGGGGACCGGCCGATCGTGGATGACGCAGCAGGGCGACGGCGAGACCGCGGCCCGACCCGCATTCACCACAGGAGTCAGTAATGCCCATCCCCACTTCCCTCGACGGGACCGCTGCCCAGGCTCAGCCCTCCGCCTCACCCCGTGTCGCGATCGTCACCGGCGGCTCGCGCGGCATCGGCCGCCGGACCGTCGGGCGGCTGGCCGCCGACGGATACGCCGTCGTGGTCGGCTACGCCGGCAACCAGGACGAGGCCGAAGCAGCCGTGAAGGAGGCCGTCACCGGCGGCGTCCGGGCGATCGCGGTGCGTGCCGACGTCGCCGACGAACACGCCGTCGCGGCCCTGTTCGACGCGGCCGAAGCAGAGTTCGGCGGTGTCGACGTCGTCGTGCACGCGGCCGGGCGGGCACACATGGCGCCGATCGCCGAGCTGGACCTGGCCGTTCTGGACGACCTGCACCGCACCAACATCCGCGGCACGTTCGTCGTCGTCCAGCAGGCCGCCCGTCGGGTGCGCCCCGGTGGTGCGATCGTGACGTTCTCCACGTCCGTGGTGGGGCTGGCCTTCCCGGGCTACGGCGCGTACTCCGCCAGCAAGGGCGCGGTCGAGGCGCTGACGCTGATCCTGGCTCGGGAGCTGCGGGGCCGGGACGTCACCGCCAACGCCGTCGCGCCCGGCCCCACGGCCACCGACCTCTTCCTGGACGGCAAGGACGAGGAGACCATCGCCCGCCTGGCCGCCCAGTCCCCGCTGGAGCGACTCGGTACCCCGTCGGACATCGCCGAGGTCGTCGCGTTCCTGGCCTCCCCGGTCGGCCACTGGATCAACGGACAGGTCGTCCGCGCCAACGGCGGAATCATCTGAACCGCCCGCCCAGCCACCCCGTCGATCAACGAAAGATCCTGTCATGAGGAGCGACGACACCGGGAAGGCCATCCTGGCCACCGGGGCCTCCAGCGGCATCGGGGCGCTGTCCGTGCGTGCTCTGGCCCTCGCCGGTCACACCGTGTACGCGGGCATCCGCCAGATGGCGACCCGTAACGCGACCGCGGTGGCCGACCTGGTGCGCTACGGCACCGACCACCGGGTCGACGTGCACGCCGTCGAGCTGGACGTCACCTCCCAGGACTCCGCCGACGGCGCAATCGACCGGATCGTCACTGAGCACAGCCGACTCGACGTGGTCGTGCACAACGCCGGGCACATGGTCCTGGGCGCCGCCGAGGCGTTCACCGCCGAGCAGTTCGCGGAGCTGTACGACGTGAACGTCCTGGGCACCCGGCGCGTCAACCGCGCCGCCCTGCCGAAGTTGCGTGAGCAGGGCTCGGGGCTGCTGGTATGGATCGGCAGCTCCGGCACCCGGCCTCTGCGCACCCACATAGACCCCAGCCGGGATGGCAGCGAAGTCGTCTCCGCGGTCGCCGACCGCCTCCGCGCCGACTTCTTCCGCCGCATCGGACTGGACAGCCTGCTCACCGCGGGCAGCTCCCTGTAACACCCCACTGAGAGAAGGAACAACCAGCCATGCCTTTTGCGAACTTCAAGGTCCCCGAGAAGACCCTCACCCCGAAGCAGAAGGAGGAGATCGTCACCCGCACCACCGAGCTGTACGTCGAGATCTACGGCGAGCGCGCCCGCAACAACACCATGGTTCTGGTCGAAGAGGTCACCGACGGCGGCTGGGGCATCGCCGGTGACGTGCTCACCCTCGCTATGCTCGGCGAGGCGACACCGACCGACATCAACGACGCCTGACCGCACCGGCCGTCATTCGGCCAGGACACCACCTTGAAACCGAAGGCCACCGGGTCGAGCGTCCGGCCACACGGCCTCGCTCATCCGGGGGCCGGTGAGATCAGCGAAGCCCTTCAATGTGTCCCCGCACTCGATCGGCCGGCGATATCCGCCGGGGTGCGAGGGCGGGACACGGCAGCGGTCAGCCCCAGGTCGAGCCGCTTGTCCATGTCCAGGCGGAAGGTGCCGTACGGGTTGACGTTGGACCAGGACAGTGCGGTCAGGCCGCGCCGATCCTCGTCCCTCAGATTCTTCGCCCAGGCCGGCTCGGCCAGGATCTGCTGCACCAGCAGCGTGTTGAATGCACGAGCGCGGACCGGAGCAGATGAAGCGTGAGCATCGACGCCTCGGTGTGCTCCTTGTCCGGGCCGGTCAGGGCGCCGCCCTTGCCGTAGTGGAGCACGGTGTTCGCGCTGTTCCCGTTCTCGATGACCGGTAGGCCGCCGTCGCAGGTGAAGATGGTACGCACGGCGCGGCCGAGTTCTTCGAGGGCCTGGTAGGCGGAGTGCTGGGGGCCGTCGAGGGTGAAGCGCCTCATGACCTGCCCGGCCTCCTCCACATCCGGCGGGCCCGGCGAGCGAAGATCGCAGCTCAGGTCGACCGGGAGCTGCCCGGCCTCACCGACCGCGAGCGTTGGCCGCGGTGCACGGCCCGTATCCGGGCGGCAAGACGGGCGTCGTCGGCCTGCCTCGCTGCCCGGTCCGCGGCTGTCGCGCGCCAGTAGTAGAAGCTGGAGCGGGAGACGTCGAGGATGGTGCACAGCCGCTTCACGCCGTAGCGGCGGTGGTGGTCGGCGACGAACCGGCAAGCGGTTCACCAGCGCGTCCGGCCGGCGAAATACTCCGCCGCTTTCCGCAGGATCCCGCGTTCTTCCTCCAGCTCACGGATCTTCTTGCGCAGGGCGGCGTTCTCGCCTCCAACGGCGTGGGCGGCCCCGCTGCCGGCTCTGCCCGGCGCCCCCGGGGCCGACTCGCACCGGCCGCTCGGACCCAGTTCCGCAGGGTCTCGGAGTTGATCCCCAGATCGGCGGGGGTCTGCCGGATCGTCGCTTCGGGCCGCGACTGGTACAGCGCGACCGCGGCCGCTGTGAACTGCGGCGGATAGTTCTTCATGACCACGAGATGTCCGTTCTCAGATCCCCAGGGTCCAGTGTCTCGTGTGTCCAGGATCAAGGGTCAAGGCCCACCTACCCAAGGGGTTCACGCTGGACGGTCTGCGGCAGGACCGGATCCTCAACGAAGCGTTCGGCATGGGCGATCCGCTGAGGCTGATGCGCCTGTTCGGCATCACGGAGAAGACCGCCATGCACTACTACGTCGGCGTGGCCCATGCGGAGAAGACCGCCCGGCTTCCCCGGTGACGGCCGGTGCGAGAACGACAGCGGCGGGGCCGCCCGGAGTTACCGGGTGCGCTACACGCTTGCCACGAAGCTGGAGAACGAGCTCGCCGAGGCTGCCGACGAGGAACAGTTGAACAAGACGATCGCCCGCTACGGCCGCGCGTCGACCCGCGCTGACGACATGACACGGGTCGGTGACGGAACGGCTCGACTTGTTCCAGATGGAGTTCCATCAGCCAGCAGGGCCCGACCCGGCTCGGCGGTCATGCCGGCGCGGGGGCTCGAGCAGAGTGAGCGCCGAATGAGCCAGTTTTCCCTCCGCCGGGGGCATGGCGCTGAGGCCGCGCAGTCGTTCGTTGCGCTGCTCCAGGGCCTGGGCGGTGGTGGGGAAGAGGGTGGCGCCGCCCTGGCCGACCAGCCCTTGGTTCGCGGTCACGAACTGCCGGGTGTCGCGTTCGTAGGCGGCGAAGCCCGCGCCGTGACCCCGGCCCGCGAGGCAGCCGGCGAGCATGTACGCGCCGACGAGCGCGAGGCTGGTGCCCTGTCCGGTGAGGAACGAGGGCGCGTACGCGGCGTCGCCGACCAGCGCGACCCTGCCGTTGGACCAGCGGGGCATGTGGATCTGGCTGACCCCGTCAAAGAACAGGTCCTCCGCCTCGCGCAGGGCGGCCAGCATGCCCGGGACCTCCCATCCCGCGTCGGCGAAGACCTTGGCGACCAGGTCGCGTTGGGCTTGCGGGTCCCGGAACGCGTCCATGGGCGGCTCCGGCCGGGCGAAGTTCAAAAAGGCGTGCACCTCGTCGTCGTCTCCCACGGAGTAGAGCGCCGCGGCCCTGCCCGGGGCATTCCACATCACGGTCTCGTGGGAGAGCCCGAAGGTGTTGCGCATGGTGAACACAGCGAAGCAGTAGCCGAGGTAGCGGTGGAACTGCTCTTCAGGGCCGAACAGCATCTCCCGGGTGCGCGAGTGCATGCCGTCCGCACCGAACACCATGTCGAACGTACGGCTGCCGCCCCCGCGGAAGATGACGTCGACCCCGTGGTCGCTCTGGTCGAGGGTGTCGATGGAGTCGCTGAACAGGAACTCCACGTCGTCACGGACCGCCGTGTACAGCGCTTCCGTCAGATCCCCGCGCCGTACCTCCAGGTCCCGTCCCGCGACGCCGCCGGTGATGGCATGCGGGTGCAGGGAGGTCACCTCGCTGCCGTCCGAGTCGAGGAAGGTCAGCCGCCGCAGGTCGATGTGCGCGTCCCGCAGCCGCGGCAGGATCCCCATCCTCCGGACGACTTCCAGCGCGGTGCCGCGCACGTCGATGGGATAGCCACCCCCACGCAGGGTGGGCGCCTTCTCCACGACCGTGACCGCGTATCCGTAGCGGTTCAGCCAGAACGCGAGGGCGGGCCCCGCGATGCTGGCCCCGGATATCAGGACCTTGCGCCTCGGCGTGCCACGGACATCCGTCAGCTGATCGGTGAGGGTCATTCCTTGACTCCTTTGGGCATGGTGCGAGTGACGAACAGGACCAGCGACGTGACGACGCCGGCTGTGACGAAGCCGGTGACGTAGGCCGATTCGGCCGCGACCTCCGACCCGGAAGGGGTTGCGGCGGTGAGGAGCGCACCACCGAGCTGCCCGCCCACGGCATAGCCGAGTACGCGGCTCACCAGGATCAGGCTGGTGGCGATGCCGGTGTCCTTGGCATCGACGGCCGTGGCGGTGCTGGTCATCATCGCCGTGACGCACAAGCCGTTGGCCAGCGCGATCAGCGCCTTGCCGACGACGACGTGCCAGACCTCGGTGTGCACGGACGCCAGGACGACCAGGGAGACGGCCATCATGACGACCCCGGTGTTGACCACGGCACGCGAGCCGAAACGCCGGTCCCCGATCCCGCCGAGCGGCCCGGCCAGCGTCGCGGCGACGGCGCCGGGCAGTAGGAGGAAGCCGATCTCGGTGGCGCTGGCGCTGAATCCGTACCCGTCGCCGCGCTCGTCGAGCAGCTGCGGAACGAGATAGGCCGCCATCGAGGTGCCGAGGCAGATCACGAATGTCAGCGCACACGCCTTCCAGATCGCGGGCCGTGCCAGCATGTGCAGATCGATCACCGGAGAGGCCGCACGCCGTTCGACGGACACCCAACCGGTGACGAAGACGGCCAGAAGCACGACGAGGACGCCGAGCACGAGTGGTTGCGAGGCCGCTTCGGGCGCCAGCGCGAGTACGAGCATGAGCGTGACCAGCATCCCGCTCAGGAGCAGCAGGCCGGGCCAGTCGATGCCGGCGTCGTCCGACCCGCCCGGCTGGTCGGACGGCATGAGCCTGTTCACGAGCAGGGTGGCCCCGATGACCGCGATCGTGGGCAGCGCGAACATCCAGTGCCGGGAGAGCTCTTCCGCTACCGGCCCGGCCGACAGCATGCCGACCATCCCTCCCCCGACGAAGAGTCCGCTGACCACCCCGATGGCGACCCTCGACTCTCCCGGGGGGAGGTTTTTGCGCACGACGATGAACGACAGGGGAAGCGCGCCCACCATCGCCCCTTGCAGCACCTGCCCGAGCAGCAGCACGGGCAGGTTCGGGGCCAGGGCGGACACCGTGCCGCCGACCGCGACGACCGCCATCAGCCGGATCAGGACCCGTTTCCCGCCGTAGCGGTCGCCGAACTTGCCTGCCAACGGCGTGATGAGTGCCCCGGTGATGAGGAGCACGATGCTGAGCAGCGCCCCTTCGGACTGGCTCATGTCCAGTTCGCGTTCCAGGAGCGGGATCGTCGGTGACACCACCGACTCCAGAGCGCCGGTGGACAGTGCCAGTAAACCGAGGGCTCCGACAGCGGCCTTCCCGATGGGGACCGGGGGAGCCAGGGTCGTGGTCATGAGTGTCCTTTCCGTCATTGCCGGGTGAGGAAGGGGGGCGACGGGGGGCGCGCACGGCATGTGGCGCTGCCACCCCGGACGGGCTAGGACCAGCGGCGCAGCGCGGCCCGGGCCGGCAGCGTGACCGCCGGCAGGGCCAGGCCGCCGGCGGCGACCGCGAAGCATCCGTACACCAGCGGGGGCACGTACGGCATGTCACCGGTCACGCCGCTCATCATCGGGATCACCGTGGCCGCGGCGATCGCGGAGCCGAGGACCAGGCCCACCACGGCGACCAGCAGGCCCTCCCAGCGGAGCATCGTCATCACCTGACGCCGGGTGGAGCCGACGAGGCGCAGCATGCCCAGCTCGCGGCGGCGGCCCAGGACCGTCGTCACCAGGGTGTTGACCGCGGCGACGGCGGCGAACCCGCCGAGGACCGCGGCCATGGTGTTGTTCATCCAGGCGCCCAGCTTCGCGTCGCGGTTCTGCTCGGTGGCGTAGCCGGAGGCGTCGGTGACCTCGCCCAGGGCGGTGAGCGACTTCTCCGAGCCGCCCCGTACCAGGAGCGTGCTGTCGAAGCCCGAGGTGACGTGCCCGGCCAGGGACGCCCGGTCCATGGTCACCGTGGCCAGGCCGAGGCCGCGGCCGTAGACCGCGACGATCTCGGGGCTGACCTCCGTCCCGTCGGGGAGGTAGAGCGGGAGCCGGTCGCCGACACCGGCGTCCGCCGAGGCCGCCAGGGTCTTGTCGATGGCGATACGCCCCTCGCCGAGCCGGTCGAGGCTGCCGTCGCGTACGTCCAGGTCCTGCACCTGCGCAGCCTCATGTCCCGTCTCTCTCTCGCGTGCACTTTCTGTGACGGGTGAAGAGTGCGGGGACGGCTGAGCGCCGGGCGTCGTACCGGGGAGCCAATGTGGGGGTGCTACCGCGGTAGGGGGTGGAGG
>NZ_JAKMAY010000073.1:0-22037 GCF_022015835.1 Streptomyces sp. ICN903
CGGGAGGGGCCGGGAGTCCTGGAGCGCGTGTGGCACCGTGTCCGCATGTCCAACGATGTCGCGTACCCCGTCCTCCGCACCCGCGACGCGGCACTGGCGCTGAGTACGGCGCGGCGGCTGATGGCGGTCGGGGACCGGCGGCACGCGCGGGTCTCCGTGGACGCCGAGCTGCCCACCACCGAGGACGTGCTCCGCGTACGGAGCGCGCTGCCCGACGTGTGGTTCCGGACGGAGAACGCCGAGGAGTGGGCGCGGTTCCCCTCCGACCCGACCGGCCTGCTCGGCGGCCTCCCGGCCCGCTCACTCCCCACCGACCCGGCCGGCTGGGCAGGGCTGCTGCCCCTGTGGGCTTCCATGCTCGACCAGGCTGTGGGAAGTGTCGAGGACGCCTTCGTGGACCTGGTGGGGCCGCACGTCGGCGAGATCTGCTGGCACTCGCTCGCCTGGCCCGAGGCCGAGGAGCCGGCTCTGGCCTGGGAGGGCACACACGCCATGGTCACCCTGCTGCTCAACACCCGTACCCGCGAACTGGACGAGCGTGCCGACGAGCACACCGTTCTGGTCCATGTGCGCCTCGGGAACCTCGACGGGTACGAGGAGAGGCAGGCGTCCTGGCTGGCCTCCCGCGTCGGCCTGTCGGTCATCGGCCCTGCGCAACGCCCCTGAGAGGCCGGGCCGCCTCCGTCCGCTCGGCCGCCTCGGCCCGGGTGAGGCCGCGCTCCCGCCTCACCTCGGCCGGCCTCCGGGCCCGCGCCTCGGCCGACAGACGCCACGCGCCCTCCTCGAACGCCCTCCTCCCGCCTGCCGGTTCCCCCGCACGCCGACGGCGGCCGCTCTCCGACCACTTGACGAAACCGTTCACCGCCCCGCCCCCCCTCGCGGCCGGCTGTCATGGAACACCTCGGTCTCGTCCGCTTCCACCCCGTTCGGCAGCGGCCCCACGATCGGTGATCGCCGCGGCGGTACGTGCGTACCGCACGGCTCCGCCCCGATCTCACCGCCGGCCGGGCGGGTCGCCCCTGCCGTCCTCCCTGCGGCGGCGTCGGTGGGCCGTCACGCGGGCGCGGGAGGCGCAGGTGGCCGAGCAGTAACGGCGGGCGCTGCCGGGGCCGGTGTCCAGGTAGAAGGCGGAGCAGCCGGGGGCGGCGCACTCGCCCCAGGCGGCGCGGCCGTACTCGGTGAGGATCTGCGCCAGGGCCAGGGCGCTCGCGGCCAGGAACCAGTCGACCCAGCCCGCGTCCTCGTCCCGGTCCACGTGGAGGTGCCAGGGATGGCGCCCTCCGTGGTCGGTCAGGCGGGGGCGGGCACCGCACTCGGCGAGGATCCCGTTGAGCGCGCGGGCGGCCCGGCCGGTGTCGGTCTCGGCCAGTACGGCCGTCATACGGGCGACGGCGGAGCGCAGTTCGGCCGCGCAGGCCGGTGGGAACGCCTCCTCGGTGAGGTCCTCGGGCCGCTCCCCGTGGCGGACGAGCAGTCCGGCCAGTTCCTCCCGGGGCAGCTCCGGTTCGGCGCGGAGGGCGTTGGCGAGTTCGACCAGCCGCCGGGCCGGCCGGAATCCGCGTCCGGTGACCACATCGTTCACTTGCCTCTCCCCTCGCCCGCATCGCACAGGGTAACGTCTTTTTCCAAAATGGCGTTACACGCTGGAGGTGCCCGTGCGTCCGCACACCGGGCTGAGGCCCTACCTGGTCACCGCCCTCCTCGCACGGCTCGCCGGGGAGGGCATGGCGGTGGCCGTGGTGATGCTGGCGATGCACCGCACCGGCAGCGCCGCCCAGGGCGCGTTCGTGCTCACCGCCTGGATGGCGCCGCACGTACTGGCCGCGCCGCTGACGGGGGCGCTGGCCGAACGGGCCCGCAACCCCCGGCTGTTCCACCTGTGCGCGCTGGGCGGCATGGCGGCCGGCATCGCGGTGCTGGCGGCGATCACCGGACGCGCGCCCCTGCCCGTGGTGCTGGCCGTCGCCGCCCTCGGCGGCGGTTGCGGCCCGGTGGCCACCGGCGGACTGTCCGGCCTGGTGGCCCGTCTGGTGCCCGAGGGGACCGACCGCGACCGCGCGTACGCCCTGGACGCGGCCACCTACAACGCCGTGTCGGTGGCCGGTCCCGCCCTGGTGAGCGTGATCGCCGCGCTGGCCTCGCCCGCCCCGGCCGTGGTGCTGCTGGCCGTTTCGGCGGCGGGCGCGGCCGTCACCGCGGCGGCGCTGCCGTACGGGCGGGCGGACACGGGCGGAAGCGGGGACGGGAGCGCGGCGCCCGGCCCGGAGTCCCGCAGGACGCTGCGGGCCGATCTCGGGGCGGGCCTGGCGGCGGTGTGGCGCGTGCGGGAGCTGCGGGCGGTCACCGCCGCCACCTCCCTGGCCTTCGTCGGCATCGGCGGCCTGACCACCACCGCGGTGCTCCTCGCCGACGACCGGGGCCGCCCGGACGCCGGGGGCGTGCTGATGACGGCGCTGGCGCTCGGGGCGCTGACGGGCTCCCTGGCGGTGGCCCGGTGGCTGCGGTCCTTCCCCGCCCGGCGTCTGGTACCCCTCTGCCTGACCGGTGCGGGCCTGGGCCTGGCCGCCGCCGCTGCCGCGCCCTCGTTCACCGCGCAGGCGGCGCTGTTCGCGGTGGCGGGCGTCTTCGAAGGGCCGCTGCTGAGCGCCACGCTGCGCATCCGCGCCGACCACTCCCCGCCCGGGGTGCGGGCGCAGGTCTTCACCATCGGGGCGGGGCTGAAGATCTCGGCGGCGGCCTGCGGTTCGGCACTCGCCGGAGCCGCGGCGGGGCTGCCGCCGCAGCTGTTGCTGCTGGGGATCGCGGCCCTCCAGTTCGCCGCCGCCGGACTCCACCGCCTCCTGCGTCCCCGTCCGCGCCCGGCCGGGAAACCGGCCGCCCGGGCCGGTGCCCCGGCCCGCGGGCAGCGAACCTCCGGCTGAGCCTCCGCGCCGGGGCGTTCAGCCGTACGTCGGGAAGACGGAGGTGTCCACCGTCCAGTCGCCCACCCGCACCGTCTCGCCGAAGGCGAACTCCGTGGAAGTGCCGTAGCGCGGACCTTCCGGGGTGCGGTGGATGCCGGAGTAGAGCGCCCCGGTGCCCTTCCGGGGGTCGAGCAACAGGTAGTAGGGGATGCCCATCGCCGGGTAGTCGCGGGTCTTCCCCTCGTAGTCGTTCTCCGGGTTGGTCCGCGAGACGACCTCGACCACGACCTCGACATCGTGGGGGTGGACGGCCTCGCCCGTCTCCAGGCAACTCTCGGGAAAGACCATCACGTCCGGCCGCCGTCTGACCCCCACGGCGGGGTCCTCCAGGTCGGCGCCGCCGTGGGCGATGAGATCCACCCCCTGCCGCTCGATCTGGGCGTCGAGTTGCTTGCCCACCCGGCGGACGATCAGTTCGTGCTGATTGCTCGGGGACAACATCATGACGATCTCTTCGCCGCTGATCTCGACGGCCCGGACCTCCTCGGGGATGTGCCTGCTCAGCTCCTCGGCGATCTCGGCCATACGCTCGTAGTCGACGGACATCGCGCTCCCCTGAGAACAGAACTCCCTGACCGGCTCCGCCGTCATCGTAAGCCGTACGCGCCGGCGCCGGGCGGGCACCGGCCCCGGACCCCGCCCGTTGTACGGATCCGACACCCGCCACCCATACGGCCGTACCAATAGGGCAGTCTTGTCCCGTGCCAGAACCCACTCAGACACCAGCACCCGACAAGCAGCGCCCCCACCCGCACCCCGCGACGCTGCGGCGGCTGGAGCAGTCCTCCGGCAAGCTGGCCGCCGCCGCCCTCACCCGCATGGGAGAGCAACTGCCCTGGTACCGGGCGATGCCGCCGGAGAACCGGTCGTGGATCGGCCTGGTGGCGCAGGCGGGCATCGCGGCGTTCACCGAGTGGTTCCGGCATCCCGAGACGCCCCAGGCGATCAGCACCGACGTGTTCGGCACCGCGCCGCGCGAGCTGACGCGGGCGATCACGCTGCGGCAGACCGTGGAGATGGTCCGCACCACCATCGAGGTCGTGGAGGCGGCGATCGACGAGGTCGCCGCGCCCGGCGACGAGAGCGTGCTGCGCGAGGCGCTGCTGGTCTACGCCCGCGAGATAGCGTTCGCCACCGCCCAGGTGTACGCGCAGGCCGCCGAGGCGCGCGGCGCGTGGGACGCGCGGCTGGAGTCGCTGGTGGTCAACGCCGTGCTCTCCGGCGAGGCCGACGAGGGGGCCGTCTCCCGTGCGGCGGCGCTGGGCTGGAGCTCCCCCGAGCATGTGACGGTCGTGCTGGGCACCGCGCCCGACGGGGACAGCGAGCTGACGGTGGAGGCGATCCGGCGCGCCTCCCGGCACGCCAAGCTCCAGGTGCTGACCGGGGTGCTGGGCGACCGGCTGGTGGTCATCGCCGGTGGCTCGGACGATCCGCTGCACGTCGCCAAGTCGCTGATCGGTCCGTTCGCCGCGGGCCCGGTGGTGGCCGGTCCCGTGGTGGGTGACCTGCTGTCGGCGACGCGGTCGGCGCAGGCGGCCGCCGCCGGGCTGAAGGCGTGTGCCGCGTGGCCGGACGCGCCGCGTCCGGTGCTCGCGGACGATCTGCTGCCCGAGCGCGCGATGGCCGCGGATCCCACCGCGCGGGCGCTGTTGGTGGAGGAGATCTACAGACCGCTCCAGGAGGCCGGAGCCGCTCTCCTGGAAACCTTGAGTGTTTATCTGGAGCAGGCGAGCAGTCTGGAGGGGGCCGCGCGGATGCTGTTCGTGCACCCCAACACCGTTCGCTACCGGCTGCGACGTGTGACGGACGTCACCGGGTGGTCCCCCTCGGACGTCCGTTCGGCGTTCACGCTGCGCGTCGCGCTGATCCTGGGTCGTCTGGCAGACGGGGGCGGGCAGATATAGTCATGCCCATCGGTTTTGTCGGCCTCCCACAATTCCCCTGACCGTTCTTCGTGCCGGTCCCCACCGGCGTGGACATCCGTCGACAAGAGAGAGTGTGAGAGTGCTCGTACTCGTCGCTCCCGGCCAGGGCGCCCAGACGCCCGGCTTCCTGACTCCCTGGCTCGAACTCCCCGGCGTCGCCGACCGGCTGCGTGAGTGGTCGGCCGCCATCGACCTGGACCTGGTGCACTACGGCACCGAGGCCGACGCCGAGCGGATCCGCGACACGGCCGTGGCCCAGCCGCTGCTGGTGGCCGCGGGGCTGGTCTCCGCGCAGGCGCTGCTGGAGGGCGTCCCGCTGGACTCCCTCGGTGCCGTCGCGGGCCACAGCGTGGGTGAGCTGACCGCCGCCGCGGTCGGCGAAGTCCTCACCCCCGAGGCCGCGATGGCGCTGGTGCGCACCCGTGGCCGGGCGATGGCCGAGGCCGCCGCCGTCACCCCGACCGGCATGACCGCCGTCGTCGGCGGCGATCCGCGGACGGTGACGGAGCATCTGGAGAAGCTGGGGCTGACCCCGGCCAACGTCAACGGCGCCGGCCAGATCGTCGCCGCCGGCACCATGGAGCAGCTCGCCGCCCTGGCCGAGGACAAGCCGGAGGGTGTGCGGATGGTCAAGGCCCTGTCGGTGGCGGGCGCCTTCCACACCCACCACATGGCCCCGGCCGTCGACGCGCTGGCGAAGGCCGTCGAGGGCGTGGCGCCCAAGGACCCGCGCGTGCCCTACGTCTCCAACCGGGACGGGCGGGCGGTCGCCGGCGGCGGCGAGGTCCTGGAGCGCCTGGTGCGGCAGGTGGCCGGTCCGGTGCGCTGGGACCTGTGCATGGAGACGTTCAAGGAGATGGGCGTCACCGCGCTGATCGAGGTGTGCCCCGGCGGCACCCTCACCGGCCTGGCCAGGCGTGCCCTGCCGGGTGTGAAGACGCTGGCGCTGAAGACCCCCGAGCACCTCGACGCGGCCCGTGAGCTGATCGCCGAGCACGCCTCTCCCGCGGCCCAGCGGCCGGACAGCAGTCGATAGGAGCTTGCGAGAGCATGACCGCGAAGATCAGGCCCGCGAAGGGCGCACCGTACGCGCGCATCCTCGGAGTCGGCGGCTACCGTCCGAGCCGTGTGGTGCCCAACGAGGAGATCCTCAAGCACATCGACTCGTCCGACGAGTGGATCCGCTCCCGTTCGGGCATCACCACCCGGCACTGGGCCGGGCCGGAGGAGACCGTCGCCGAGATGACGCTC
The DNA here is from genome assembly GCF_022015835.1 of Streptomyces sp. ICN903. Lineage (NCBI taxonomy): Bacteria > Bacillati > Actinomycetota > Actinomycetes > Kitasatosporales > Streptomycetaceae > Streptomyces > Streptomyces sp. ICN903. Next base: position 6,140 of record NZ_JAKMAY010000073.1, read on the forward strand.
GCCGCGGCGGGCAAGGCGATCGCGGACGCGGGGATCACCCCCGAGCAGATCGGCGCGGTCGTGATCTCGACCGTCTCCCACTTCAAGCAGACGCCCTCGATCGCCACCGAGGTCGCCCACCGGCTGGGCACCGGCAAGGCCGCGGCCTTCGACATCTCCGCGGCCTGTGCGGGCTTCGGCTACGGCCTGACCATCGCCAAGGGCCTGGTGGTGGAGGGCAGCGCGCAGTACGTGCTGGTCGTCGGCGTCGAACGGCTGTCGGACCTGACGGATCTGACGGACCGCACCACCGCCTTCCTCTTCGGCGACGGCGCCGGGGCGGCCGTCGTCGGCCCGTCCGAGGAGCCCGCCATCGGCCCCACGGTGTGGGGTTCGGAGGGCGACAAGGCGGACGTCATCTCGCAGACCGTGCCGTGGGACGACTACCGCGAGGGAGGGGTCGAGAAGTTCCCGGCGCTCCGCCAGGAGGGCCAGACGGTCTTCCGCTGGGCGGTCTTCGAGATGGCCAAGGTCGCCCAGCAGGCGCTGGAGGCGGCCGGGATCACCTCCGACGACCTGGACGTCTTCATCCCGCACCAGGCCAACATGCGGATCATCGACTCGATGGTGAAGACCCTCAAACTGCCGGAGCACGTCACGGTCGCCCGCGATGTGGAGACCACCGGCAACACCTCGGCCGCCTCCATCCCGCTCGCCATGGAGCGGCTGCTGGCGACCGGGCAGGCGAAGAGCGGCGACACCGCGCTCGTCATCGGCTTCGGGGCGGGTCTCGTCTACGCGGCGACGGTCGTTACCCTCCCATAGCCGGATGTTCCGCACCGCAGCACACCGCACCGCAGTACACCGGACCGCAACACACCACGCGTAACACGAAACGAAGGAGCGCCATCATGGCCGCCACCAAGGAAGAGATCGTCGAGGGTCTCGCCGAGATCGTCAACGAGATCGCCGGCATCCCGACCGAGGACGTCCAGCTGGACAAGTCCTTCACCGACGACCTGGACGTCGACTCGCTGTCCATGGTCGAGGTCGTCGTCGCCGCCGAGGAGCGCTTCGGCGTCAAGATCCCGGACGACGACGTGAAGAACCTCAAGACCGTCGGCGACGCGGTGGACTACATCCTCAACCACCAGGACTGACCGGTCCGCACGCCCGTTGAAGCGTTTGTCGCCACCCGCCCCGCGGTGGCGGATGACCGCACTTCCCCTACCAGTGGAGAAATTCCTGTGAACGCGACCCACCACACCGTGGTCGTCACCGGTATCGGCGCAACCACACCGCTGGGTGGCGACAGCGCATCGACGTGGGAGGGCCTGCTCGCCGGCCGCTCCGGGGTCAGGGCCCTGGAGCAGGAGTGGGCGGCCGAACTGCCCGTGAGGATCGCCGCGCGGGCGGCGGTCGACCCGTCCGAGGTCCTGCCCCGTCCGCTCGCCCGCAAGCTGGACCGCTCGGCGCAGTTCGCGCTGATCGCGGCCCGCGAGGCGTGGGCGGACGCCGGCTTCGAGGGCCGGGCCGGAGAGGGCGGCCAGGTGGACCCGGGCCGGCTCGGCGCCGTCGTGGCCTCCGGCATCGGCGGTGTCACCACCCTGCTCGACCAGTACGACGTGCTCAAGGAGAAGGGCGTACGCCGCGTCTCCCCGCACACCGTGCCGATGCTGATGCCCAACGGGCCCTCGGCCAACGTGGGCCTGGAGGTGGGCGCCCAGGCGGGCGTGCACGCCCCGGTCAGCGCCTGCGCCTCGGGCGCCGAGGCGGTGGGCTACGCCGTGGAGATGATCCGCACCGGACGCGCCGACGTGGTCGTCGCGGGCGGCACCGAGGCGGCGATCCACCCGCTGCCCATCGCGGCGTTCGCCAACATGATGGCGCTGTCGAAGAACGACGGGGATCCGGCGAAGGTCTCGCGCCCCTACGACAAGGCCCGCGACGGCTTCGTGCTCGGCGAGGGCGCGGGCGTCGTGGTGCTGGAGTCGGCCGAGCACGCGGCCCGGCGCGGCGCGAAGGTGTACTGCGAGGTGCTGGGGCAGGGCCTGTCCGCGGACAACCACCACATCGCGCAGCCCGAGCCGACCGGCCGGGGCATCTCCGACGCCCTGCAGAGCCTGCTGGAGGCCACCGGCCTGAAGCCCTCGGAGGTCGCGCACCTCAACGCGCACGCCACCTCCACCCCGCAGGGCGACGTCGCCGAGGTCAAGGCGCTGCGCAAGGTGCTGGGCTCCGACCTGGACCATGTCGCCATCTCCGCCACCAAGTCCATGACCGGTCACCTGCTGGGCGGCGCGGGCGGCATCGAGACGGTGGCGACGGTGCTGGCGCTGCACCACCGCACGGCGCCGCCGACCATCAACGTCGACGACCTGGACGAGGAGATCGACGCCGACATCGTGACCGGCGGACCGCGCCCGCTGGGCGAGGGGCCGCTGGTGGCGATCAACAACTCCTTCGGCTTCGGCGGCCACAACGTCGTCGTGGCCTTCCGCACCGCCTGAGCGCGGGCCGAGGCCTGGCGCGGCAGGCGCGCGCAACGCCCGAGGGGCCCACCGGACATCGTCCGGCGGGCCCCTCGGGCGTCAGGCCCCGGAACGCACCGTCCGGTCCACCGGGCTCGCGGCCGCGGCGGCGCCGCCGGTGTCAGACCACCTGGTGCAGCCAGCGCACCGGGGCGCCCTCGCCCGCGTAGCGGAAGGGCTCCAGCTCGTCGTCCCAGGGCTTGCCGAGGAGCTTGGAGATCTCGGCCTCCAGCTCGGTCTCGCCGCGCGCGGCGCGGTCCACGGCGGCGCGCAGCCGGTCCTCGGGGATGAGGATGTCGCCGTGCATGCCGGTGACCGCGTGGAAGATGCCCAGCTCGGGGGTGGAGCTGTAGCGCTCGCCCTCCGCCGTGGAGCAGGGCTCGGAGGTCACCTCGAAGCGGAGCATGCGCCAGCCGCGCAGCGCGGAGGCGAGTTTGGAGGCGGTGCCCGGTTCGCCCTGCCAGGAAAGCTCCGCGCGCCAGGTGCCCGGGGAGGCGGGCTGCTTGATCCAGTCGAGGCTGACGCGGGCGCCGAGCACTCCCGCGACGGCCCATTCGACGTGCGGGCACAGTGCGCGGGGGGCGGAGTGCACGTACAGAACTCCACGTGTCGTCACCGGGACCTCCTGTGTGGTTCGAGTGCGACCTTCCGTGGCGGCCTCGAATCCCTGCCGGCCATGCGCCGGGTCACCGGTCGACATCTTGTCCCATCGGTCACGTGTCTTCCGGCACCCGAAGTTACGAACAGTAAACACTATCCGTGCCGATTCTCCCTAAAAGGGACAGCAAGTGACGCGATGTAATCTGTCAAACGTGTCCGGCGGCCATTTTCGGACCGTCATGGCAAAAGCTACCGTGCCACGGCACCCATGGGGTGACGTACCGTCGGCCGAGGCGGTCAACCCACCCGTCCGAACCATCACCCCACCGGGACACAGGAAGGAACGGGGGGAGCACTCGTGCGAGACAACACGCCGTCCGGCCCTCCGCCTGCGGGACGCACCCGCCGCGGAGGGCTGCCGCCCGCCGCCTGGGCCGCGGTCGCCGCCGTCGTGGCCCTCGTCGTGTTCGCCGTGTCGTGCGGCGGCTTCGGCGGTGGTGCGCCGCACTCCCGGGGCGCGTCCGCCGGGGCCCACCCCTCCTCCCCGCCCTCGCCCTCGCCTTCGCCCTCGCCCTCGCCCTCGCCCTCGTGGGACACCGGCCCCGACTCGCTGGCGGCCCTGGGCGACTCCATCACCCGCGCCTTCGACGCCTGCTCGCTGCTGGACGACTGCCCGGAGGCCTCCTGGGCCACCGGCACCTCCCCGGAGGTGGACAGCCTGGCCCGGCGGCTGGGCATCCCCGCCGCCGCGACCTGGAACCACGCGCGCTCCGGCGCCCTGATGGCCGAGCTTCCCGCCCAGGCCGAGAAGGCGGCGGCGCACCGGCCGGAGCTGGTGACGGTGCTGATCGGGGCGAACGACGCCTGCCGGCCGACGGTGGAGCGGATGACGCCGGTGCAGGAGTTCCGCGCCGACTTCGCCGAGGCACTGCGCACCCTGCGCCGGGTCTCGCCGAGGACCCAGGTGTACGTGGCCGGCGTGCCGGACCTGGAGCGGCTGTGGTCCCTGGGGCGGTCCCATCCGGTGGCCGCCCAGGTGTGGCAGCTGGGCATCTGCCCGTCGATGCTGGGCGGGGCGCAGGCCTCGGACGCCGGGGCGGCGGAGCGGCGGGCGAAGGTGTCGGCTCGGGTTCGGGCGTACAACGCCGCGCTGGCGGAGGTCTGCGAGCGCGACAAGCGCTGCCGGCACGACGGCGGAGCGGTGCACGACTACCGCTTCACCGCCCGTGAGCTGAGCTCCTGGGACTGGTTCCACCCCGGCCCGGAGGGCCAGCGCGCACTCGCCGAGATCGCGCACCGGCAGGTCACCGCCGCTTCCCCGCCTGCCTGAGCGGCGGAAATCCGCGTCCGCCCCATTGACGCCGGTCGGCGCCCGTCATTACATTCGCGCCAGCATTTCGAACGTGTGACGAAATATCGAACGGCAGAGAAGGGCAGCCGCTGTGCGCATCACCGGGATCAGCACGCATGTCGTCGGTACTCCGTGGCGCAATCTGACCTACGTCCAGGTGCACACCGACGAGGGACTCACCGGCGTCGGCGAGACCCGTATGCTCGGTCACACCGACGCCCTGGTCGGCTATCTGCGCGAGGCCGAGGCCAACCACATCACCGGATCCGACCCCTTCGCGGTCGAGGACCTGGTGCGGCGCATGAAGTACGGCGACTACGGGCGGGCCGGGGAGATCGTGATGTCCGGCATCGCCTGCGTGGAGATGGCCTGCTGGGACATCAAGGGCAAGGCCCTGGGCGTGCCCGTGTGGCAGCTGCTGGGCGGCAGGGTGACCGACCGGGTCAAGGCGTACGCCAACGGCTGGTACACCGTCGAGCGCACCCCGCAGGCGTTCCACGAGGCGGCCCTGAGAGTCGTCGGGCGCGGCTACCGGGCGCTCAAACTCGATCCGTTCGGCACCGGTCACTTCGAGCTGGACCACGCCGAGACGCTGCGCTCGGTGGCCCTGGTGGAGGCGGTGCGGGACGCGATCGGGCCGGAGTGCGAGCTGCTGCTGGAGATGCACGGCCGCTTCAGCCCCGCCACGGCCGTCCGCATCGCCCGCGAGGTCGAACCGTTCCGGCCGAGCTGGCTGGAGGAGCCGGTGCCGCCGGAGAACCTCAAGGCGCTGGCCAAGGTGGCCGAGAAGGTGGACATGCCCATCGCCACCGGCGAGCGCATCCACGACCGCATCGAGTTCCGCGAGCTGTTCGAGTCCCAGGCTGCCGACATCATCCAGCCGGATCTGGGCCACATCGGCGGCATCCTGGAGACCCGCAAGCTCGCCGCCACCGCCGAGACCCACTACATGCTGGTGGCGCCGCACAACGTGGGCGGTTCGGTGCTGACGGCCGCCTCCCTCCAACTGGCCGGCTGCACACCGAACTTCAAGATCCTGGAGCACTTCAACGACTTCGCGGACGCCGAGATCAAGAAGGTGGTCAAGGGCGCGCCGGAGGTCGTGGACGGCTACTTCTCCCTCCCCGACGCCCCCGGCCTGGGAGTGGAGCTGGACACCGACGCGGCGGCGGAGTTCCCGCAGCAGCAGGCCCGCTTCGACCTGTGGGCCGAGGGCTGGGAGAAGCGGGATCCGCGCGGAGCCCGGTCGTGAGACGGGGCGCGTGCCGGGGGCTCACGGCGGCCGGGCCGCACGCCCCGGCCGCACACCGGTGCGGCGCGTACGGTCCGGCAGGGGGCGGCTCCGCGGCGGCCGGTCTCCCGGGTGGTGGTGACACGCCCGGGTGTTCGGCGCAGAATCCACCGCGGGGGGCGGCCGTCCGTCCCCCGGCGGGCGCCGAGGGCGCCGGCGGTCCGCGCGCCGTGAGGAGGAACCGGTGGTGAACGCACCCGCACACACCCCGGCGCCGGACGGCGTCCGCGCCGCGGGGCGCGCCGTCCTGGTGGAGCGGCCCGGCGGCCACCGGCTGGTGGAGACGCCCCGCGCCGAGCCCGGTCCGGGCGAGGCGCGGGTGGCCGTGTACGCGGCGGGCGTCTGCGCCAGCGACCGCGAGGTGTACGCGGGCACCCGCGCCGAGGGCTACGTCCGCTACCCCGTCGTGCCCGGCCACGAGTGGTCCGGCACGGTGGAGGCGGTCGGGCCCGGCGCCGACCCGGCGCTGGTGGGGCGGAAGGTGGTGGGCGAGGGGTTCCGCGCCTGCCTGGTCTGCGACCGCTGCCGCGAGGGTGCCACCAGCCTGTGCACCGGCGGCTACGACGAGACCGGCTTCACCCGGCCCGGTGCCTTCGCCGACTTCCTCGTCCTGCCCGCCCGGCTGCTGCACGTCCTCGACGACCGTGCCGACCTGCGCTCGGCCGCCCTGCTGGAGCCGGCCGCCGTGGTGGCGGCGGCGGTGCTCGCCGGCGGGCCGCGCCCGGGCGAGCGGATCGCCGTGGTCGGGGCGGGCACGCTCGGCCTGCTGGCCGTGCAGTTGCTGGCCGCCGTCTCCCCCGCCGAGCTGCTGGTCGTCGATCCCCGCACCGAACGTGCCGGGCAGGCACTGCCCATGGGCGCCACCGGGGTGTGCGCACCGCCCGAGACCGCCGGCCTGCGCGGCCGCTACGACCTGGTGGTGGAGACCGCCGGCGCGCCCACCACCGCCCACGACTCCTGCCTGCTGGCCCGGCGCGGCGGGCGGGTGGTGCTGACCGGGCTGCCCGGGCCGGGCGCACGGGGCATCGACCCCGTCCATCTGTCCGTCAGTCAGCTCACCGTCCGGTCCGTCTTCGGCGCCCCGCCGGCCGCCTGGGCCCATGCGGTGCGGGCCTTCGGCGCGGGTCTGCTCGCGCCCGCGCCCCTGATCACCCACGAGCTGCCGCTGGAGGACTTCGCCACGGCCGTCGCGCTGGTCGGCGGCGGCGATCCGGGGGTCGGCAAGGTCCTGCTGCGGCCCTGATCCCGCCTTCCCGGCCGCTCACGGCCCCGGCCCGCGCCTTCGACCGCGAACGACGTACGAGATACCGAACGAGATCGAATCAGATCGAACCAGGGAGCATCGTGACCGACGCGTCTATCAAACCCTCAGGCCCCCGCCGTCCCGGCGAGGCCGCCTTCGCCTCCCTCGGCCACCCCTGTCCCGACCGGGACCCCTGTGACTCCTCCCCGCACACCTTCCCCGACGGCGGCACCTGGCGCACCGAGATCCCCTCCGTCGAGGGGCCGGAGGCGCTGGCCACCGTGTTGAAGGAGGCCGAGGCCCTGGACGTCCCCGTCCACCGCATCAGCCAGGGCAGCGGTGTGTGGATGCTCACCGACGCCGAGATCTCCGAGATGGCCGGCGCCTGCGCCGAACGGAACGTGGAGCTGTGCCTGTTCACCGGGCCGCGCGGCACCTGGGACGCCGGCGCCGGCACCCGTACGCCCTCCGGCGGCGCGGGGCTGCGCGCCCGCGGCCACGACGCGCTCGCCGGGTGTGTCGAGGACGCCGTACGCGCCACCGAACTCGGTGTGCGGTGCCTGCTGGTGGCCGACGAGGGCGTGCTGTACACACTGCACCGGATGCGGACGCGCGGCGTCCTGCCGGCCGACACCACCCTCAAGGTGTCGGCCCTGATCGGCCCGGTGAACCCGGCCTCGTACGCCGTCTTCGAGCGGCTGGGCGCCGACTCGGTCAACGTGCCCTCCGATCTGACCCTGGAGCACCTGACCGAGATCCGCCGGGTCAGCCGCGCCCCGATGGACTTCTACCTGGAGGCCCCCGACGACCTCGGCGGCTATGTGCGGATGTACGACGCCGCCGAGCTGATCCGGCGCGGGGCGCCGGTCTACCTCAAGTTCGGGCTCAGCAAGGCCCCCGCCATCTACCCCTACGGCGCGCACCTGCGCGACACGACCCTGGACACCGCCCGCGAGCGGGTCCGCCGCGGGCGGCTCGCCCTGGACCTGCTGGCCCGCCTCGGCGCCGGGGACGGGATGTCCCCGCCCGGCTCCCGTCTGCCCGGCCCCCTCAACCGCTTCCCCGACGAACCCGGAACATCCGCCGACGCCGCCACGTCCGAAGGGAACTGACCGCCATGCGCGACCACAGCCACCGCACCCGTGCCCGCACCCGCACCCGCACAGCCGCCGTCGGCGCCTGCGCCGCCCTCGCCCTGTCCCTCACCGCCTGCGGCCAGAACTCCGACGGCGGCGGGAACGGCGGCGCCGGCGGCGACGCCGAGGGCGGCACGATCGGCATCGCCATGCCCACCAAGTCATCCGAACGGTGGATAGCCGACGGCGAGAACATGGTGAAGCGGTTCGAGGCCGCGGGCTACGAGACCGATCTGCAGTACGGCGACGACAGAGTGGAGAACCAGGTCGCGCAGATCGAGAACATGATCTCCAAGGGGCACGAGGCCCTGGTGATCGCCGCCATCGACGGATCCTCGCTCACCGACGTACTCGGCCGGGCCGAGGACGCCGGCATCCCCGTCATCGCCTACGACCGCCTCATCCGCGGCACCGGGAGCGTCGACTACTACGCCACCTTCGACAACTTCAAGGTCGGCGAACTCCAGGCCCGCTACATCGTCGACGCCCTCAAGCTGGAGGAGGACGGCGGGGGTACGGACGAGAAGTCCAACCTGGAGCTGTTCGCCGGGTCGCCCGACGACAACAACACCGGCTTCTTCTTCAGGGGCGCGATGAGCGTCCTCAAGCCCCACATCGACGACAAGCGACTGGTCGTGCGCAGCGGCCAGACCGAGATGAACCAGGTCACCACCCTGCGCTGGGACGGCGGCACCGCGCAGAAGCGCATGGACGACCTGCTCAGCCGCTACTACGGCAGCGAGCGCGTGGACGCGGTCCTCTCCCCCTACGACGGCATCTCCATCGGCATCATCTCCGCGCTCAAGAGCGCCGGTTACGGCACGAAGGCCAAGCCCTACCCCGTCGTCACCGGCCAGGACGCCGAGCTGGCGTCCATCAAGTCGATCATCGCCGGCCAGCAGACCCAGACCGTCTTCAAGGACACCCGCAAGCTCGCCGAGCAGGCCGTGCGGATGACCGAGGCCGTGCTGAAGGGCGACGAGCCCGAGGTCAACGACACCGAGTCCTACGACAACGGCGTCAAGACCGTCCCCGCCTACCTGCTGGAGCCGGTCAGCATCGACGAGTCCAACACCGAGCTGCTCGTGGACGAGGGCTACTACACCGCCGACCAGCTCAGGTAGCCCGGTCCCCACCCCCCAGGAGCAGTCATGAGCAGCGTTCTGGAGATGCGCTCGATCACCAAGACCTTCCCCGGGGTCAGGGCGCTGTCCGGGGTCGATCTCACCGTCCGGCCGAAGGAGGTCCACGCGGTCTGCGGGGAGAACGGAGCCGGCAAGTCGACGCTGATGAAGGTGCTCAGCGGCGTCCATCCGCACGGCAGCTACGAGGGCGAGATCCTCTTCGAGGGCGAGCCGTGCGCCTTCCGCGACATCCGGTCCAGCGAGCGGCGCGGCATCGTCATCATCCACCAGGAACTGGCGCTGGTGCCCTACCTGTCCATCGCCGAGAACATCTTCCTGGGCAACGAGCACGCCTCCCGCGGCGTCGTGCGCTGGGGGGAGACCGTCCGCCACGCCGCCGAACTGATGCGGCGGGTCGGGCTGCGCGAGAGCCCGCACACCCGCGTCGCCGACATCGGCGTGGGCAAGCAGCAGCTGGTGGAGATCGCCAAGGCGCTGGCCAAGAAAGTGCGGCTGCTGATCCTGGACGAGCCGACCGCCGCCCTCAACGACGAGGACAGCGCCAAGCTGCTGGGCCTCATAGGGGAGCTGCGCTCCCAGGGCATCGCCTGCATCCTCATCTCCCACAAGCTGGGCGAGATCCGCGAGGTGGCGGACACCGTCACCGTCCTGCGCGACGGGCGGACGGTCGAGACCCTCGCCGTCCGCCCCTCCCCCGGCGCCCCCGCCGAGGTCTCGGAGGACCGGATCATCCGCGGCATGGTCGGCCGCGACCTGGACAGCCGCTTCCCGCCGCGCACCCGCTACCGGGGGGCGGACACCGGGCGGACGGCGCTGGAGATCTCCGGCTGGACGGTCCGTCACCCGGTCGACCACCGGCGCAAGGTCGTCGACGACGTGTCGCTGAACGTGCGGCGCGGCGAGATCGTCGGTCTCGCGGGCCTGATGGGCGCGGGCCGCACCGAGCTGGCGATGAGCGTCTTCGGGCGCTCCTACGGCCTGTACGCGGGCGGCACGGTGCGGATCGACGGACGGGAGGCCGACACCCGCACCGTGCCGCGGGCGGTCGCGCACGGCCTGGCGTACGTCACCGAGGACCGCAAGACCTACGGGCTGAACCTGATCGACACCGTCAGCCGCAACATCTCCCTGGCCTCGCTGCCGAAGCTGGCCCGGGCCGGGGTGGTGGACGAGCACCGGGAGCGGCGGGTCGCCGAGGGCTACCGCGACTCGATGAACATCAAGACCCCGACCGTCCACGAGCAGGTCGGCCGGCTCAGCGGCGGCAACCAGCAGAAGGTCGTGCTCGGCAGGTGGGTGCACGCCGATCCGGAGGTGCTGATCCTCGACGAGCCCACGCGCGGCGTCGACGTCGGGGCGAAGTACGAGATCTACACCGCCGTCGACCGCCTCGCCGCCCAGGGCAGGGCGGTGCTGCTGATCTCCTCCGAGCTGCCGGAGCTGCTGGGGATGTGCGACCGGATCTACACCATGGCGGCCGGGCGGCTGACCGGCGAGGTGGCGCGCGAGGACGCGGACCAGGAAGTGCTGATGCGTCATATGACGAGGGACGGAAGCCGAGGCGATCGATGACGACCGAAGAGAGTGTCGCGCGCAAGGGGCCGGGAGGACCGGCGGGCGGGCCCGGCCGGCCGGCCGGGGGCGCCCGGAGCGGTACGGGCGGCGGCGCCGGGGCGCTGCTGCTGCGGACCGTGCGCTCCAACATGCGGCAGTACGGGATGCTCGTCGCGCTGGCGCTGATCGTCGTGCTGTTCCAGATCTGGACCGACGGCAATCTGCTCAAGCCCGTCAACGTCTCCAACATCGTCCAGCAGAACAGCTACATCCTGATCCTGGCCATGGGCATGATGATCGTGATCATCGCCGGCCACATCGACCTGTCCGTCGGCTCGCTGGCCGCCTTCGTCGGGGCCGCGGCGGCCGTGCTGATGGTCCACCACGACATGTCCTGGCCTGCGGCGCTGGCCTGCTCGCTGCTGATCGGCGCGGCGGCCGGCGCCTGGCAGGGCTTCTGGATCGCCTATGTGGGCATCCCGTCGTTCATCGTGACCCTGGCGGGGATGCTGCTGTTCCGCGGCGGCACCCAGATCCTGCTGGAGGGGCAGTCGCTGGCGCCCTTCCCGCGCGGCTTCCAGAACATCAGCCAGGGCTTCCTGCCCGAGGGCGGCCCGCTGGACAACTACCACGACCTGACGGTGCTCATCGGCGTGGTCGTGGTGGCGGTCGTGCTGTTCCAGGAGTGGCGCGGCCGGCGCCGGCAGCGGGAGTACGAGCTGGAGGTGCTGCCGCTGAGCCTGTTCGTCCTCAAGTGCGTGGCGATCGTGGCGGCGGTGGTGGCGTTCACCCTGACCCTGGCCAGCTACCGGGGCGTCCCGGTGGTGCTGCTGATCATGTGCGGCATCCTGATCGGGCTGGGCTTCGTGATGCGCAACGCCGTCGTCGGCCGCCATGTGTACGCCCTCGGCGGCAACCGGGCCGCGGCCAGGCTGTCGGGCGTGAAGGACAGGCGGGTCACGTTCCTGGTCTTCGTCAACATGGGCGTGCTGGCGGCGCTGGCGGGCTGCGTGTACGCCGCCCGGCTGAACGCGGGCACCCCGCAGGCCGGCATCAACTTCGAGCTGGAGGCGATCGCCGCCGCGTTCATCGGCGGAGCCTCGATGAGCGGCGGTGTGGGTACCGTACTCGGGGCCGTCATCGGCGGTCTGGTGCTCGGCGTGCTCAACAACGGCATGTCCCTGGTGGGTATCGGCACCGACTACCAGCAGGTCATCAAGGGCCTGGTCCTGCTGGCGGCGGTGGGATTCGACGTCTGGAACAAGAGGAAGGTGGGCTCGTGAGCACCAGCAGACGCAGTGTGATCGGCGCGGCCGCCGCGGCCGGTCTGGCAGCGGCGGCGACCGCGGGACCGGGAGCCGGGGCCGCGCAGGCGAAGCCGGGAGGGCCGTCCGCTCCGCGCCGCGCCCGCTTCGGCGAACTGGCGGACGGCACGGAGGTGGACGTCTGGACCCTGTCGTGCGGGGGCACCCGGCTGCGGGTGCTGTCCTACGGCGGCATCGTGCAGTCCCTGGAGGTGCCCGACCGGCACGGCCGGCCCGCCAACGTCTCGCTCGGCTTCTCCGACCCGGCCTCCTACGAGGCCCGCTCCCCCTACTTCGGCGCGCTCATCGGCCGCTACGGCAACCGCATCGCGCAAGGCCGCTTCACCCTGGACGGCAGGGTGTACGAACTGCCGCGCAACGACGGCGACAACACCCTGCACGGCGGCGACCGCGGCTTCGACAAGCGGATGTGGGCGGTGGAGCCGTTCATCCGGCGCGGCGAGACGGGCCTGGTGCTGACGCGCACCAGCGAGGACGGCGAGATGGGCTTCCCCGGAAGACTGGAGGTCCGGGTGGAGTACACGCTGGACCGCCGCGGCGACTTCCGGATCGACTACGAGGCCACCACCGACAAGCCCACCGTCGTCAACCTCACCAACCACACCTACTTCAACCTCGCGGGCGAGGGCTCCGGCAGCGTCCTGGACCACGAGCTGGAGATCGCGGCCTCCCGCTACACACCGGTGGGCGAGACGCTGATCCCCACCGGCGAGCTGGAGCGGGTGGCGGGCACGCCCTTCGACTTCCGGCGGGCCAAGCCGATCGGGACGGACATCCGCAAGGCGCACCCGCAGATCCTGTACGGGCAGGGCTACGACCACAACCTGGTGCTGGACAAGGGCATCACCGCCGGACCCGAGCACTTCGCCACCGTCCGCGAGCCGGTCTCGGGCCGGGTGATGCGGATCGCCACCACCGAGCCGGGCGTGCAGTTCTACAGCGGCAACTTCCTCGACGGCACCCTGGAGGGCACCTCGGGCCGGGTCTACCGGCAGGGCGACGGCTTCTGCCTGGAGACCCAGCACTTCCCCGACTCCCCCAACCAGCCGTCGTTCCCCACCACCGTGCTGCGGCCGGGGCGCACCTACCGCTCCACCACCGTCCACTCCTTCTCCGCCGAGTAGACCGGGCTGGGCGCGTACCGCCGATGTCGTCGGCACATCGGTCCGTCGGCGCGTCAGACGAGCCGGATCATGTTCCACGACATCGGCTCCAGGGTGGCGCGCAGCACCCCGCCCGCCAGCTCCGCGCCCTCCCCCCGGTGGGGGGTGACCCGCTCGGGGTCGGCCAGGGTGTTGCGTGCCTCGGGGTCGGCGTCGGCCAGCACGCTGTGCTCGGCGACCCGCTCCAGGTCCAGCCCGTGCAGGGCGACCTCCAGCGGCAGGGCGGCGTGCCGGCCGCGGTTGACGGCGAAGACGGTGACGGCGCCGGTGGCCTCGTCCCGCACCGCGGTGGCGTGCAGCAGCGGCACCTCGCCGTACTTGGCCGTGGTGTACGTGGGCGACTGCACCCGCACTTCCAGCACCTGCCCGCGCCCGTGGCGGGATGCCTGGGCGAAGGGGAAGAAGGTGGTCTGCCGCCAGGCCGGGCCGCCGGGCTCGGTCATGATCGGGGCGATGACGTTGACCAGCTGCGCCAGGCAGGCGACGGCCACCCGGTCGGCGTGGCGCAGCAGGGCGATGAGCAGGGAGCCGAAGACGACGGCGTCGGTGACGGTGTAGTTGTCCTCCAGCAGCCGGGGCGCCTCCTCCCAGTCGGGCAGCGGCTCGGCCTGGAAGCGGCGCTGGTACCAGACGTTCCACTCGTCGAAGGAGAGGTTGATGCGCTTGGGCGACTTCAGCCGGGCCCCGACGTGGTCGCAGGTGGCCACCACGTTCTCGATGAAGGACTCCATGTCCACCGCGGAGGCCAGGAAGGAGTCGCGGTCCCCGTCGGTCTCCTCGTAGTAGGCGTGCAGGGAGATGTGGTCGACCAGGTCGTAGGTCTCGGCCAGGACGGTGGCCTCCCAGGCGGCGAAGGTGTCCATCGCCTGGCTTGAGCTGCCGCAGGCGACCAGTTCCAGGGAGTCGTCGAGCTGGCGCATGGCGCGGGCGGTCTCGGCGGCCAGCCGGCCGTACTCGGCGGCGGTCTTGTGACCGGTCTGCCAGGGGCCGTCCATCTCGTTGCCCAGGCACCACAGCCGGATGCCGTAGGGCTCCTTGTCGCCGTGGGCGGCGCGCAGGTCGGACAGGGCGGTGCCGCCGGGGTGGTTGGCGTACTCCAGCAGCTCGCGGGCCTCCGCCACGCCGCGGGTGCCGAGGTTGACGGCCATCATGGGCTCGCCGCCGACCTTGCGGACGAAGTCGATGTACTCGGCCAGGCCGAAGCGGTTGCTCTCCACCGACCGCCAGGCGGCGTCCAGGCGGCGGGGGCGCTGCTCGGCGGGCCCGACGCTGTCCTCCCAGCGGTAGCCGGAGACGAAGTTCCCGCCGGGGTAGCGGATGGCGGTCACGCCCAGTTCGCGGACCAGTTCCAGGACGTCGGTGCGCAGGCCCTGCTCGTCGGCACGGGGGTGCCCGGGTTCGAAGACCCCCGTGTAGACGCAGCGGCCGAGGTGCTCCACGAAGGAGCCGAACAGCCGGGGGTCGACCTCGCCGACGGTGAAGGCGGGGTCGAGGGTGAACCGGGCCGGATGGGCGGTGCTCATGGATTCCTTCCGTCGGGGGACGGGGTGGGGCCCGGTTGGACCCCACCCCGGGTTGAAAGGTTTCAGTAAACTACCGGCCAGCCGCCTTCCCAGCGCATCAGGTTGATGCCGAGGGTGGGCGAGCCGTTGTTGTCGCGGTCGTAGTAGTGGTAGACGAGCAGGTCGCCGTCGACGTCCGACATCACGGACTGGCCGCCGGGGCCGACGACCCGGCCGTGGGTCTCCAGGACGACCGTTCCGCCGTTGTCGCGCATGTCCCTGCCGCCGCGGTCGCGGAACGGCCCGGTAGGACTGGTGGAGCGGCCGACGCGGATGCTGTAGGTGCTGTCGGTGCCGGCGCAGCACTTGTCGAAGGAGGCGAACAGGTAGTAGTGGCCGCCCCGCTTGACCAGGGTCGGTCCCTCGATGCCGTTGCTGGTGGGGTTGCGGGCGGCCACGGAGTACAGGGTGCGGTCGCCGGGGTGCTGCTTGCCGGTGGACGGGTCGAGCCGGATCATCTTGATCCCCGTCCACCAGGAGCCGAAGGTCATCCACCACTTGCCGTCGTCGTCGACGAACAGGTTGGGGTCGATGGCGTTGTGGTCCGAGCCGGTGGTGGTGGCGTACACCGGGCCGTGGTCGGTCCAGGTGCCGGGCAGTCCGCTGGGGCTGGTGGCCACGCCGATGGCGGAGTGGCTGGAGCCGAAGGTGGACAGGGAGTAGTACAGCCAGTACCGGCCGCCCCGTTTGGAGACGTCCGGCGCCCAGGGGCTGCGCTCGGGCGAGTACCGGCCCCACCAGGAGGGCGGGTTGGGGAACGCGGCCCCGGCATGGGTGAAGTGGACGCGGTCGGTGGAGATGCGCGCCTGGGGACCGTTGTGGGTGGAGTAGAGGACGTACCGGCCGTCGTCGAGGCGGACCATCGACGGGTCGTGCACGGAGACGTCGCCGGTCACCCGGCCGGGCCCCGGGTAGGCGGAGGCGCTGCCGGGGACGAGGGCCATGAGCGTGCCCAGCAGGGCGGCGGCCAGGGCTGTCAGGTGCCGCCGAGTGGGCCTGCGGAGGGACGGGCGGGGGG